>DASRZP010000001.1 GCA_035686305.1 Thermodesulfovibrionales bacterium
TGAAAAAATGATCTACCGAACCAAGCCTAGGCTGTAAAAGTCAAGTCTCCACTTATGGGACACCTCATGACTGCCAATTAATTCCATTGGAAACCATGCCGGTTCTTGATCAGTTAGCCAAGAAGAATATCCTTCCTGAAAGCGACACTGAAGCTTTCTTGCCACAGGTGAAACTTCCTCTTGGAAACAAATATTGGGCCTCGTTGTGATCTATCGCGGTTACGTGTAGTACTGGGTAATAATGAAATATTTAGGCGAACGCGATGTTCTTCTAATACGTGGCACAGGCAGCTGTGCCTGAATCTGTACTTGTACATCCGGAAATGAACAGTCTTTCCTGAGATGGGCTTCGCCCATGTGTGAGATTCGGTCACGTGGTTATAATTGATTGAGAAGGCTGGCCTGGCAACTCCGAAAGGAATCGAAAACGAGCATGTACCGTATCTATTCGCCTTCGATTTATTTTCCTGACGATTCCACCATTGTTCAGTGTACTTACCGGCTTAATCAATGCGAAGCACTACAGCAAAACAGTTAAAGAGTGCCCAAACATGGTCACCTTTCTTGAGGTCGAGCTGTTGCCCACTCTTTGTTGTGGTGATGGAACAAAGCCTGGTTTCCTCTGAAATGCCGATTACGTATTCAGTGTTGACCTTGCCCTTGTTCACTTGTTCGACAATCCCCTTGAATTTGTTTTCTGCACTGGATTGTGGCTCTTCGCTTGCTTTCTCAACGATGACGTACGGGGCCTTAACGTCGGCGGTGATCATCTTTCCTTCTTTCAATCCGAGCCGTTCCACACTATCGTTAGTGATCACTGTCGTGACCCGATGGCCTTGCATCGTCGATAGTTCCACCGAGGTTTGTATGTCACCGCGCTGCAACCTGACAATCTTGCCGAAAAAGGTGTTTCGTGCGCTGGTCTTCCGTGAAGATTCTTTTTCCATAAAATACTTGGTTACCTGTTGCATCTCATCTTCAGAGAATGAAACATAGGACGAGGTCAGGTTGGGGGTCGAATGCCCCAGGAGCATTTGGACCGCTGGCAAGGGCATATTGTTCTGCATCAGCTCCACGGCCCGTGACTTCCGGATCATCTCCGGGCCTCCCATTTCCTTGGAAAAACCGCAGGCCTGAGCCCGCTCATAGAATTTCCGCCGTACAAAACCAGGATCAATCCCAAAGGTCTTTTCTATAGATCTTCTGAACTCAGGGTCAGCCAGCATAGAATGAACCTCACTAGAAAGAACTTCTGAAATGAGGACTTCCCGCACGTTTTGCCCGGAGCCATTGTCATCATTCCGAAATAATACTGACTGTCTTCCATAATTGACGTCCTCCAAGGGGTGTATGGACAGGACTTCGTTCAATTTGGCTCCAGTGTATCGGATCAACAAGAAAATAAGCAGAATGCGCCTGCGTGACAAACGCACATCCGCGCGCGATGTTTCTTCAACCCATTGACGGAATGATTGCTCAAGTCCATTGAGCTGGTCCGAGTCCAAATAATGCCTGTCTTCCGGTAATGACACAATATTCCGATGCATCACGCCCCGCAGCGCTTGCTTTGAAAGACCCCTCTTATATGTTTTTTCCCTTGCCATCTTCATGCCTCAATATCAATTCGCATGGGCTACCCTGCGGCAACCTATGATTTCCCATCTCGGAAGTCTCCTTTATTTCTGCATAAATTAGGTGAACTATGCAAGAGTCCAATAGCACTTGACAAGTGCCCTGGATATAAGTATATTAACACTAAACTTATTATATTCGTGTTACTAAAGTAAAGCAAGAAATAATTGACAGGAGGTATTTCCACCATGGAGGCTGCTGACATCTCAGAAACAAAGGAGGTTGCATCTGAGGCTCAGGGTACGTTGGGAGCTGTCGAAGTGAAGGCAAAGAATCTTTACAACCGGATGGAATGGGCGGGGGCGTTCGGGGATGTTGGAACGCTGATCCCTTTTGTCGTTGCCTATATCACCATTGTGAAGATGCCCCCCCTAGGGCTTCTCTTTATGTTCGGCATTACTCTCATGGCATCCGGGCTTTATTACAGGACGCCTCTTCCAATCCAACCCATGAAGGCTATCGGCGCTGCGGCTATCGCCGGTGGCATAAGTCCGGCAGCCCTTTATGGATCAGGTCTTACCACAGGGCTTTTCTGGCTTTTTGCCGGTATTACGGGGATCCTCAGACCGATAGCTAAACTTGCAACCAAACCTGTTGTCCGCGGTATTATGCTTGGACTTGGGCTCACCTTCATGGTCGATGGGGTCAACAGGATGAGGACATCACCGGTTCTCGCAGTTATAGCACTGGTCGTTACATACCTTCTTCTCACAAATCCCAAGATACCAGCAATGTTTATGCTCCTTATCATCGGGGTCGTGTCCGCCGTTATCATGAACCCTCAGATAATGTCAGAATTGGCCAAGATTCATATCGGCTTCAATCTGCCGGTTTTGAGTCTTCCGATGATTTCATGGAACGATCTCGTCACCGGAACATTGCTCTTTACAATCCCCCAAATCCCATTAACCCTGGGCAACGCAGTGATTGCCATCACCGCCGAGAACAACGAACTCTTCCCTGACAGGCCGGTGACGGAGAAGAAGATTGCCATTTCGCAAGGCATCATGAACCTGGTTTCGCCCCTCTTCGGCGGCATTCCGATGTGCCATGGAGCGGGTGGCATGGCAGGGCATGTCCGTTTCGGCGCAAAGACCGGAGGCGCATTGGTTATCCTGGGAGGCATCCTTATACTTATTGCCCTGTTCTTCAGCGATTCTGTCTCCATTATCTTCAAGATATTCCCCAATGCCATACTGGGAGTAATCCTGTTCTTCGCGGGTTCGGAACTGGCGATAGTGGTAAGGGATATCGGAAACAAGAAGTCTGAGTTTTATGTGATGCTCATCGTGGCCGCTGTTGCAATGTGGAATATGGGTGTGGCTTTTCTTGTAGGAGTCATCCTGGACAATGCACTCAGAAGAGAGTGGCTCAAAATATGATACAGTTACTTACGGTGAATATGTGCTTTGGTGCCTTCGGTTAAAGATCTTTTGGGGAAGCCATGGAAGAAAGGGCATTGAAAGACTCTGTATGGGCAGTAGCACAGAAAGAGTTATCGGTCATGCAGGAAAAAACGTCTTGGTAGTCACGATATAGTGGCGGCTGCTTGAACCGTAAACCCACACTGGGAAATCTTCTTTTGTCTTTCCTAAAACTCGGCCTGACGGCCTTCGGTGGGCCGGCCATGATCGCGTATATAAAGGAAATGTCAGTGTCCCACCATGGATGGCTTGATGAGAAAGAATTTCACGATGGAGTCACCCTCTGTCAATCCATACCGGGCGCCTCGGCCATGCAGACTGCTGCATATGTGGGGCTTAAGGCAAGGGGTGTCGCAGGCGCATTGGTATCATTTGTCGGCTTCGGGCTGCCCGCATTTCTTTTCATGCTCGTTCTTTCGTGGCTATATGCCAGCTATAATGAAGTTCCCAGACTTGTTTCACTGTTTAACGGCCTACATGTTGTCGTAGTTGCCATTGTTGCACATGCGACCTATTCCTTTGGCAAGAGCACTTTCAAGAATTACGAAGAGAGCCTTCTCTCCCTGCCAGCCGCAGTCTTCTTATGGGTCGGAGTAAGCCCTTTTATAGTGATCCTGGGCGCTGCTCTTATCGGAATAGTACTTCTAAGAGGCAACGGAATCGTTGTCGCATCAACTGCCGAAAAGGGAAGAGGCAAGCACAGTGTCAGGCATTTCTCGGCACTTCTCATGATCTTGCTTTTCGGGCTTCTTGTGGTCTATGTCTTAGATAAAGAACTTCTGAATCTCGCCATATTGATGATGAAGATTGATTTATTTGCCTTCGGAGGCGGCTTTGCCTCCATCCCGTTAATGCTCCAAGAGATAGTCAACGTCAGAGGTTGGATGGACAGCAAGACACTTATGGATGGTATAGCCCTCGGACAGGTTACGCCCGGCCCTATTGTTATTACCTCAACCTTCGTAGGATACATGCTCTATGGATTGCCGGGCGCTATAATAGCAACTATAGCGATATTCACACCTTCTTTCCTGATGGTGATAGCGGTAACTCCAGTCTTCGACAGATTGAAGGCATCCACATATTTCACCGGTGCAACAAAGGGAATCCTCGCATCCTTCGTAGGACTTCTTTTCTTTGTGACGGTCAAATTTTCGCTGGCTGTGCCGTGGGATCTTGTCCGGATGGTATTAGTATGTACAGCTTTTGGCGCATTGTTGAGAAAGGTGGATATCCTTTATGTTGTGCTTATAATTGCGGTCATTTCGGTCTTCGTATTCTGACATAATATGTCTATGGCTGATAATTTTGATGATCTGAACATTGCAAACAGATTTAAAAGCGGTGAAATATCGGCATTTGAGGAATGTGTTCTGGACTACTGTGACAGAATATACAACCGATGTTCCCCCTTGCGATGTTGAAGAACTATATTTTGTAAGAGAGGTTCATTGCTTGACATTGGTCTGCGGGGTGATATGATTTATACATAGAACTCCTAAAATGATCAGACCGTTATGGCAATGCGGGAATCGTCTGGCAGGAAAATCGGTCGTATTCCGACAAACGGAATCGGCTTTCAGCTGGCAGTCGTTTTCATCCTGCCATTAGACTTTAAAGAAGGGGCTCTGAAAACGTGCTTTCAAAGCCTATATGAAGTCGCAATTGGAGAGTAATGAAGAGAAGCTCCGTCACTCTGATCATTGCATTCATCGCGTCGCTCTGCACGCAGCAGGTCGTCTGCTACTCAATTAACGACCGTGAAGGGGAGTCATACCTCCTGACGCTGAATGTCTGCACAGCTTCGCACGACGCCCTCTCGCAAGACAATGGAACGCCCTGTATCACTGAGTCCGTGTTCGAGTTCGTGACGCATGCCCAACTCAGCCGGTATCTGACTCCTGCGTTCGTGCGTTTCGATTATTTGCCTCCCTCCGAGAGGGCACACCCGCCTCGATTTCTCGCTTAAGAAACTCCGCTGTGCGGCATAGAAAGCTGCGGATGTTCGCATGGAATCGGGCGGACATTCGGAACAAGGAATATTATATTTCTTAGAAGGAGGATCTTAAAAATGAGAACACTCATGAAGTTCATTGCGAATTTGTTTTTTGCTCTTGCCCTGATCGTTGGCAGTATCACCACTCCGGCCTTTGCGGGGGACACTGACCCCCTCTTCGTAAATCTGACCACAGATGATTCACATAGTGCGAATATGGCAATTACCTTCGCAAAGAGCCAGTTCGAGCGCGGTCATCCACTTACGATCTGGCTCAACGACAAAGGGGTATTCATTGGTTCCAAGGCAAAGGCTGCTAAGTTCGCCGATCATCAGAAAATGCTCGCCGAGTTGCTCAACAAAGGCGCCGTTGTTATCAGCTGTCCAATGTGCATGAAGCACTATGGGGTCAAAGAGGCCGACCTCTTGCCCGGCATCAAGGTGGGCAACCCTGAATTGACCGGCGGTGCCTTGTTCAAGGACAACACCAAGACCTTGACTTGGTAAGCCCTGTCTTAACGCTCGGGCTCGCCTAAAGCGGCGTTTTGCTTGCTTTTGGCGAGCCCGATGAATATTTTATGCAATGCATCCGACGGCTTGCACTATAATAATGATTATAGTCGGCGGTAATCGTGGTGACCCATGACGAACGGATGATCGCGGGTTTCGACCACGTGTATCACCTGAAGCACGGTTATCTCGCAGGGGGATGTTGATGCCGGAGTTTGTCGATGAATAAGGTTAGGGCGGTCTTTAGGAGCGCGATCGTTCTCTATTTTATCATTGCGTTTGAAGTGCTGATAATGATAAGCCCCTTTGCCGGGTTTTTCTATTCCGTATTCAATCCTTTCCTGCTCGAAACAGCAAAACATCCGGCAACGAGATGGCTCAGCGCCTTTTACCTGCCTCATATGATCCTGCCACAGGACTTGTTCCTTCAGTTCGTGCGAGTCTCGGGTTCAGTTATGTTCGTCCTGGGAGCAGCAATATTTCTCGTGTGCGCTATCCAGATATACACTGCGAAATTCACGAAAAAGGGTGCTGTGCTTGGCGGCTTTTACTCCATTATCCGACACCCACAGTATCTAGCACTCGGGATGGCAGGTCTGGGGCTTGCTATTCTCTGGCCGAGGTTCCTGACCATCGTACTCTGGCTCGTCATGATATTTGTCTATTACGCCCTTGCAAAGGATGAAGAGCGCCGGATGCTGAAAGCTCATGAAGAAACCTACGACGCGTATATGAAAAAGACGGGGATGTTTCTGCCGAGACGAATTGAAAAGCTGTTTTCACCCTCCTCACGAATAGGACAGGCCGCCATTGCATTCGGTCTCGTCGGTTTTTTCCTGGGCGGAGCTTTCCTGCTCCGGGCGTATACCATCAACACGCTTACGCTCTGGACAAAGGCCCAAAACGTTGCAGTCGTAGCAATCCTTCCGGAGGATGGTTCCAAGATGGACCACCGGATGAATGATATTCTCGTTCTGCCCGATGTGAATAAAAGGATTCAGGACAACCAACATTATCTTGTCTATTTTATCCCGCGCGACTACATTATGCAGGGAATGATCGCTGACACAGGCGGGGAGTGGAAGCTATATGAGCAACATCACTCCATTTCCATGATCACGGACTGGATATTCCATCCCTTCAGACACCTGCGCGAAGGCCACCATGCCATGCACGGCGGGATGCACGCTTCGCATCAAAACGGTTCGGGGATGGGGGATGGCGTAGTCCGAAGACTCATTTTCTTATCAATAGAAGATGTGGAGGTGAAGTCGCCTGCCGACCTCTTTTCTATCAATGCCCTGCGCGTGCCTCAGTTTATGGTCAATGTGGATGTCCACAATCTGAAGCTGATAGACATCAAGGACCTTCCGCACGGAAGCGGGTGGGGAACCGTGCCAACGCCGGTGTTTTGATACAACCAGTGCATGGTTTGTGCAAAGTTCACAATAAGAAGCTTATCGGGGATTCTTCGGTATCCCCGGAAATCAAACAACCATTGTTAAGGGAGAACCAATGAAGAAACACTTCTTTGTATTCGCGTTGCTCACTTTTCTGCTTCTTGTCTCTTCAGTTGCATCGGCATCTGATCGCGTCGCCTTTGTTACGAGCGAAGGTGAGAACAATCTCGCTATCGTTGACCTGAACACTGAGAAGCTCGTAAAAACCCTTCCAACAGGAAAGACGCCCCATGCCCTGGCCTTCACTGCGGACGGAAAAGGTTATGTGAACAACCGGGGCTCTAAAGAGCTGACCGTTATCGACGGTAACAAATTCGACGTCACCAAGACACTCGCACTCCCAGCCATATCGATGCTGGTAGCCCTGTCGCCGGATGGAAAGACCCTTGCCGTCGTCTATAAAGATGCCCTCAAGGTTTCTTTCATAGACACCGCTACCGATGAGATCACAAAGACAATTCAAATAGGGAAAGAGCCGGAAGGCGTTTTTAAAGGCGCGATGATGAGGCATCCGTACTGGTCGAAAGACGGGGCCTCCGTGTACGTGTCGGATGACGTCAACAACAACATTGTGAAAGTCGATGTGAAGACCGGGGAGATCAAGGCGACCATTCCATTGCCTGGCCCCAATCATTACCTCCACCCTTCCAGAGACGGTAAGCTGCTTTACGCGGTAAACGAAGCGGAAAAAGGCGGTAAGACTTCGGTGACCGTGATAGATGTCGGAACCGACAAGGCGGTGAAGGACATTCCGATCCCTCTCGAACCCGGGGAGCAAGGTCAGCTGCATCATGGCGAATTTACACGGGACGGGAAGTATTTCTTCGTCTGTAACGAAGGCGGCAGGACAGTGGCAGTCATAGACACGGCGAAACTTGAGGTCATGAAAACGATCAGGGCTGGAATGGGAGCAGGACATCCGGTAATGACAAAGGATGGAAAACATATATTCGTCATCCAGCATAAGGACAACACGGTCACCGTAATTGACGTCGAGAAACAGGAGGTCGTGAAGAATATTTCCGTGGGAACAGGGAAAAAGCAGGCCCACGCCTCCTATTTCACACCGGATGGCAGGTTCTTCTATATGGTCAATGCCGAAGATAACACGATAAACAAAATCGACACCGTAAAGATGGAAGTAGTTTCAAAGATCCCTGTGGGGAAGTCCTCGATGTTTTTCGGCATCAAGGAAGGAGACACTTTTCCCGCTACCGAATGAGGATGGTCAGTAAATCGTAAGGAAACGCATTATTTGACCGGTTTCATTAGAAACCGAAGACAATTCAGGGGGTGGACTTATGGAAGATGGAAAGATGTTTGACGAAAAACTGTCAAGAAGGGGGCTTCTCAAAAGTGCGGCTGGAGCTGCCGGGATTGCTGCCCTGGCAACGGGAGGACTGAGTCTCTTTTCAAAGGCTGAAGCCAAGGGCGGTCCTACCGAAAAATGGCCGTGGCCGTATGTGAAACTCGAGCCTGAAAAGACCGCAGAGCTCGCCTATAATGAATGGTACCGGGTATTCTGCGGAGCTGCGGTTATCAGCAGCGTGTTCAGTCAGCTCAGGGAAAAGGTGGGTGAGCCCTATACATCTTTTCCTGTTGATGCGTATGTTTTTCTTGAAGGAGGGATAGTCGGATGGGGAACAATATGCGGCTCAAATGCCGGAGCCAACATTGTGAGCAACATGATTATTGGCCCCAGGATCGCAGGACCTGAATGTGAAAACGGCGCAGCAATCGGCGCTGACGCCCTCCAGTGGTATTCCGAAACAGCGCTTCCTTCCTACACACCCAAAGAGCCGAGGGTGAAAGCAACAATCATCCAGACGACAAGCGACTCGCCGCTCTGTCATGTATCGGTCGGCAAGTGGATGAAGGCTTCAGGCTACGCGATCGGCAGTCCTGAAAGAAGAGACAGGTGTGCCCGTGTAACTGCAAGCGCTGCATATCACCTTGTCCAGGATCTGAATGCCTGGAAGGATGGTACGTATAAGCAAAAAACCACGTGGAAAGCGGTATCAAACGTAGGGATTACGGCTCAGCAGAACTGCACTGAATGCCACGGGGCAAATGTGCCGACTCCTCCGTCAGCAAAAAAATAATTTTGGGATCAGACACCAAGGATGGGCGGGTGGCATTCCGCCCATCACCCCATTATTTAAGGGTTGCTTACGGCCCTAATTAGTGCTCATCTATTGTTTGTGAAAAAAGTTTTGTTAGCGGGCTGTACACCGCAAGGGCCGGCAAACACCAACCCGCGTGAAGTACTGCATGTACTCTGCCCGACCGGCATCATTGAGCCGACATCAGGTTTCGACCGGAAAGAGTTACCCTGTCAAAAGAGTGCCACTGAGGAGTCGTCGGTGTTAACGACAGCGGATAACTTGAGAAAGAAACGTTGCCTTCTTAAAGAAACGATCAGTCTGGACTTCATGGTTCACTGTCCGTCAGATCACGTTTTAGCGAATATGCGTTTTATTTATAAATATACGGTATGCATGACCGAGCCTCGGCCCTTTCTCACCGGCCAAGGGCCTTCAGGTGTCCTGCCAGGGAGAGGACAGCCGCAAAACAGGCAAGTGCGCCGATAGCTACTGCTGCCGGCGTACCCATGGCGTGGGCGATTGCCCCCATGATCGAGCTTCCGACGGGCGCCATTCCGAGAAAGACAAGGGTATAGACGCTCATAACCCTGCCTCTGAGGCTGTCAGGTGTTGCGAGCTGGATGAAGCTGTTCGCAACAGCGAGAAAGCTCACGACCCCCCATCCGACGAGTGCGAGAGCA
>DASRZP010000002.1 GCA_035686305.1 Thermodesulfovibrionales bacterium
AAGGATGAATGATCTCCGGCAGTCGTTAGTCTCTTGTTGCAAAGCACGGGCACTTTGCTGACCTGATAAGCGAAAAGGACACAGGGAACCCGGATCGATCCGGTCATTGGATCGACCCGGGTTTTTATTTTGGGCGTTCGATTCCAAAAAACCACTGCCATCGGCAGTAATGGATATTTTGAGGTGCAAAGGAGAAAAGAGGATGAAGCAGTTAATCGCAGCAGTATGCATGGCAGTCTTGTTTGCGGCAGGGACGGCAAGGGCTGATATTGCCGCCCCCGGTGCGATCGCCTATTGGAACCAATATGGCCAGACAGGACAGCAGGCATCGACTCCCGGGACCGGTTCTACAAACCTTACGGCAATTGATATGACGAGGGGGGCCGGGTTGCTCACTGACAGCACCGGCGCCAATTCTCTGAATTCCAACGGATGGACAGGTGAGGCGACCGACTACATACAGTTTGGTCTTACGGTTGCGAGCGGATACGAGGCAAGTCTGAGTAATCTCTGGATCGCAACGCGCTCCTCTGCGTACGGCCCGGGAACAATGGGACTGTACGGTTCATCAGACAACTTCGCCCACCAAACCCTGCTTAACACATTCACTCAGGGGAACGCAACGTATCTTAATAGCGTGGTCGACCTCAGCAGTCTGGGACCAATAACCGGGACCTACATGTTCCGTTTAGAACAAATCGGCACCAACGCTGCAAATGGTTCGACGACAACATCGGCCGGCACCTTCCGTGTAAGCGACTATAACAGCAGCGGTACATACTATTACGATTCAATCATCGGAACTGTAAACCCCACCCCCATCCCTGCTGCGGTATGGCTGTTTGGGTCGGGTCTGGTCGGTCTGGTGGGGATTCGGAGAAGGTCAAACAGATAGTCCTGAAAGCGCTACGGCAGAGGAAAGACGCGATGAGAAAGTTGCTCAAGACAGGCCCAAAAGGAAGACACGTCACGTCGTGTGAGGGCGAGGCCGCATCCCGATCGAACAACGGAGAGCCTGTCAAGAGAATTCCGGGTATCTCGAAGATGGTAACGCTGGCGAGACCGGTCTTACGAGGCCCTCTCAGATATTCGGCTGGTTGGAACTGAGCAGAATGAGTTTCGGGGAGAGTCGTTGAACCTCTCGTGGGGCCCGAAGAGGAGACAGCTAATAGCGCCAAGAAACTGAAGCCTCTTCTAGGATTGCTCCTAATTGACCATGACACGCCGAATGTAGTGGCTGATAATTGCTGCGGAATCTGCTTCGAGGAGATGTCCTGGCTGCGGTTCCGGCTCAGGCCAGGGAACTGCCATAACGGTTCTTTCAAGCATTGAACTCTTTCGGAGGACGACTATGAATTTCTGTAAGCGGCTGCCGGCAATCAAACACAAGAATCTCTTCATTGCTTTCATTATCGTTGCGTTCGGGCTGACGGCCGGCACCGCGACCGAAGCAAACGTTACCATTTTCCATGTCAATGACACGCATGCCAGATTGACGCCTCACAAGATGATCGTACCCGCGCACGGGACGTCTGACAGCCAGTTCGAGGACGTGGGCGGTGCTGCATATCTTGCCGGAAAAATGCTGCAGCTTACGGCTGCGAATCCGGAAGCACTCGTGATCGATGCAGGCGACATCTCGGAAGGCAACCCCATCGGCGACTTCGGCGGCAGCACGAGCCCCCTTACCATCGGGAACTACACAATCGGCGGTTGTGCGCCCCTTTTGCCAGGCACCATCAGCAGCAACTGCGGCATGACCCAGTTCTACCAGCTGCTCTCCAAGAAGCTGCTGGCCCAGCGTGGCCGCGGCATGGACGCGGTGGTGGTCGGAAACCACGATGTTCGTGACGCAAGCTACATCGCCAATCTCGATAACCTCAAGGCCTCGGGCGCGCCGGTTCTGTCTGTGAATGTCCGGGATATCTCTAACCATATGCCGCACTTTGCCCCTTACACTGTCGTCACCATCAACGGCAAGAAAATCGGTATCCTCGGTTACACCACCTCTGCGGCTGAAGTAGGCGCCTCCCTCTCGAACACCCTGGAGGTCGTCCCTTGTGACTGGAATACTGCCGGCTCGCCCAATCCGCCATCAGGGACCGGATGCCACATTGCGGACTACGTTAACGACCTGCGCAATCAGGGCTGCGATGTGGTCGTATTTGCCCCCCATATCGGCCACAGTGCGTTGGTTGACCCGGCTGCGCCGATCCTCGTCGATACGGTGACGCCCAGACTTCCCGAGGTTGTGGTCACCGGCCACTGGCATACCTGGGCGGAATCAGCCGCATGGCAGCCGTATATGCTCAACTATAAGACGATCTTCACCGAGGCCGGAAGTTTCATGAAATACATTGGCGAGATCGATATCACCGATACCGGCGCATTCGTGAGCGCGACCAACCACGTGCTTCGCAATACGGATATCACGCCCGACTCTGATGTACAGGCTTTCATAGACAACCTCATTGCCCAGTATGATGAGGTCCATCCGGGACATCCTATCGATGAGGTTGTGGGCTACACCGCAAGCGACCTCCTGCTCGACAATAAGATGAAATGGTGGTCTTTAGAGGAATATCCCTGGAGCGGCAATAATACTGCAGGGCAATGGATTTGCGACGCCATGCAGTGGAAGGCTGCGCAACTCTTCGGCCAGTGCGACCTTGCCTTCGAGACAGGCGGCGGTGTTCGCGCCGACATCCCTGCCGGACCCGTTACCTATCTTCAGATTTATGAAACCTTTCCCTGGAGTGATGATGTCTTCTACCGTGTCAACATGACCGGTCAGGAGATCATCAACTTCGTCAAAGAAAACAATATGGATGCCGGGTTTTCGAGTGGCCTGGACGTTACCGCGTTCGACGGTATCCCGTCAAGCGCCAAATTCAATGGGCAGCCGATTGATGTGAACCACACCTACACCGTGGCGATCAACAGTTACATGTATGCCCATCCGCCGACGGGTTGGACGTGGTCCGATACTAGTCCGCTCACATCGACGGTCCTCTGCCGTGACGGTATCGTGGACTATATGCGTCAGTTCACTGCAGCTAATCCATACAGGATAGGTGGGCCGCGCTATCACCTGAATACGGAATTTTCCGGCGGCTACCGTGCTGTTGTCACCATGATGAACGACAATGATACGAAGCCGGTTTACGATGACGCGTTTATCCGCCTTTTAAGCGCGACGCCGGAGACGTTGGCGCGCCGGGGCAGCAAACAGGTTCCCACAGACATGGTCAACGCTGACGGCACGATCAACCCGGCGAACCGGCTGTCTGAAAACGAGCTTTATCGGAGCTTTCTCGGCTTCAAGACCGGTGCGCTCAAACCGGGTGATATCATCGAGACATGGGGCAAAGGCAGCTCCTATGGCGGCGATCCCGAGTTTGTCGACCAGGAAGGGATCTATGGCGACGGCAGCGAGTTCAAGATCGTGGGCCATGACGAGAGCCTTGGCAAGCCGACGTTCATGACTTCCATCAGTTCCTTCTGGAACGACAACTATAAGAACCACTATGTGCAGTTCATTGCGAAGAAAACGGGCACGAATACTGTGGCGGATCAATACGGCACCACCATCACGATCATGGACGCTACCGCATACACGGCCAAGACCCTGCCGGGAAGTGTTGGCGACATGCTGCTGATCTCAGGCATTCCGACAATGGAGAGCTACGGCCTGCGCTTCCGCTGTGATAACGTAGTAGTGACCACTGCAACATTTCCGCCGATGACCGGTCCTTCGTCTCACATGGATCCCATACCTGCGGGCACGGTCTCATCACAGGCAACCTTGAGCGTTACCGCTAGCGTAGGTGCAGGGCTTTATAATCTCACGCCGGTTGCAGATTCATACGTCGGCAGCGGAAGACCGACATCGAACTACGGCACGAGCACGACCATCTATATCCAGAGCAGCACCACGAGCACTTACGGCAATGAACGGGGCTGGCTGAGGTTCGACCTTACAAGTATCCCGGCAGGCGCGAGCATTACCGGCGCTACGCTTCAGCTCTATAACTGGGGGGTAGCTGGTGCAGCGCTGCCGACTGAGGTTCGCGGCGGCCAGAGCGACACATGGATTGAATCTGGCAGCGGATCGATCACCTGGAACAACCAGCCTGCCTTCGGCGATGTCCTCGATACTCAGACATTGGCGGCAGGCACGTATAACCTCTGGTACAACTGGAATGTTACTGCCTTTGTCCAGTCCAAATGGACCGGCAACAAGCTCGTCTCCCTTGTGGTAAAGCCTGTGGCAGAAGGATCACCCGACGCAACAGCACCGTCCTATAAATTTGACTCGAAAGAATACAGCAGCAACAAACCAAATCTCCAGGTGGCCACAACCGCGAGTTCGGCCACTATTACGCAGGTACAGGTCTTCTATCGCTACTCGTCGGACAACGCGACCTGGGGACCGTGGACGTCATACGTTACGATTATGGGAGGGCCGCCATATTCGACATCGTTCACCTTCCCTCAGGGCTACGGCTACTATGAATTTTACAGCCGGGCGACCGACAGTAACAATAATGTCGAACCTGCGCCAGCGGCTGCCCAGGCCTTCACGCATTATAGTGCCACCCCTGCGTATTACCCGATCATCTCCCTTGGCAGTCTGTATCAGAAATACGATGGTTCTCCGAAGGCTGTTACTGTCACCACTATTCCGGCAGGAACTTCGTACGGTGTAACTTACAACGGCAGCCCAACCCTGCCGGTGAACCCCGGCATCTATGCCGTGACGGCGACGGCGACCCAGGGGGGAAACACTGCAACGACAACCGGCACCCTTTCCATCGGTCCGGGCGCGGCTACCATCAGCATCAGTAACCTGAACCAGACCTACGACGGAACAGCCAAGAGCGTTGACGTCACTACAGTACCGGTTGGCCTTGCCGTCGCCGTCACTTACAACGGTTCCTCAACACTCCCGATCGGAGCAGGAGGATATGCGGTGGTTGCGAACATCTCAGACCCGAATTATATAGGCGCGGCCGCAACAGGAACCTTGACAATCAGCAAAGCCGCAGCCTCTGTCTCACTCGGCACAATGAACTTCACGTACGATGGTTCAGCCAAGAGTGTGTCTGTTACGACAGATCCTCCCGGCCTCAATGTGACCGTCACCTATAACGGTTCGCAAACGCCTCCAACCGGTCCTGGCTCCTACAGCGTGGTTGCTACAGTCAATGACCCCAATTATCAGGGGACAGCCGCAGGGTCGATGACTATCTCACAGGCAGCGCCGCCTTCAGCGGTGCCGGCTCTCAATGGTTGGGGCTTCATGGTCGCGGCAGTCGCGCTGGGAGGCTACCTGGCTCAGAGGCGCCGCAGCCGTCATTGATGCCGTGTTGTTCTGAAAGAGAAGGAATCAGCATAACGACCTAATTAATACTTACTACTTACTAAGGGTCTCATAATAGTCTGCATATTCTTGGCCGTCATTCCCGCGAAGGCAGGAATCCACTTTGAACAGAATGGATGCCTGACTAAGAATCTCGGGCATAACCAATAATAGGGAGCACATCTGTAAATATTATTTGAACTGTTAATAATGTTTGAGGCGATACCCGGGGGATAGAAGAGAATGGAGCCCAAGAAAGAATCGTTAAACGGGGCGTCTTCTACCGGAGAAACGCAAAAATGACAGGAAAGGAGGGACGCTACGAGAACCTAAGTGGCAGTTAACGTTGTTAAGAAGCAAAACGAATAATCTATTAACGAATAATCTATTATAGAAAGAGGAGAAACATCTTATGATAACGAAAAGGAGATTTTGGCCACGGGAAATAGGGGTGTTACTCGTTGCATTGGTTCTTACGATATCCGTCAGCGTACCATCTTCGTTCGCAGTGGTGGCCGCGGGACCCTGGAAGTTCGGCATAATATCCGACACCCAGTGGACTACCGCAGACCCGGCAAATCAGAACCCCAACACCATACCGGCCAGTATCATTAAGCAGATTAACCAGCAGTTCATCAACATCAATAACAGCACGCACGATCTCAAATTCGTCATTGCCATGGGTGACATGGTTGACACCGGGAGCCAGGCCAATGATTATGTCCGGGCGCTTTACTCCCAGGACCTCTATAACGCTGGTATCGGCTTTTATCCTATGCGCGGCAACCACGAGGCGGCCAACGGCACCTATGCGACCTCTGACGCAGACTTATGGCATGCCTATCCGCAGCTCGGGTACGTCCTGAGCAACGCCGGCATAAATAACATGACCCCGTCAGACATCACCATCAGCCTGATCTCTCCCTCGATCGTTCAAACTAGTTTCCCGCCTGATGTCGCAACGGGTTCTGCTTTCACCGTCGGTTCAGACTTCTCCTATCCCACAACTGCGAACACAGCAAATAACAGTGTTTCTTACTCGTTCCAGTATGACAACGCGACATTCATGATACTCGACCAGTTCAAGTCCACCGACTACTACACCAGCCACATCATTCCTGATCAGCAGCAATGGATCAGCGATGCGCTTTCCGGACGTCCTGCCAACACCCACGCCTTCGCCTTCACTCACAAGAACATCCTGGGCGGGAATCACAAGGACAACATGTTCGGCGGCAATGCCAGCGGCGATCCTGGTGACGGCTATGCGCTTGATCCTGTCACGGGCATTCCCAACACGCTTGCTGACAGCACGAACATTTCCAACACGCCTGGCCTTACCGTGGGACAAAAGCGGGCGAACGAAAACACCTTCCTTTCCCTCCTGCAGGCTAATAAGGTCAAGTACATGATCTCAGGCCACGATCACCATCATTACAATTCTATCGTGACCAGCCCGGACCAGCAGAGCAAGGTCCATCAGCTCATCGCCCAGTCAGACAGTTCCAAATTTTATACCCCGACACTCCCGGTTTCGTCCAATGATATGCCGGTTGAGCAGGACTTGGCCCGTGTCGGTTACTATATCTTCACCGTTGATGGGCCACGCGTGACCATCGATTATTACGCCGACAACCACGGCAACTGGCAGTCAGACAGTAACTATCCTTATGGGGCGAACGATCTTACTAATTATCCCAAGCAGATTACCCCGACCTTCACCTTCGTGAAGCGTTCGACCACCGGATACAGCCTGAACGGCATAGAGAAACTGGTTGCCGAAGGCGGATCATATGCCATGACTGACGATACCACCAAGGCCACGACAATGGAAAACGGCTTCCTCGGCACTTCCATGTCCATACTCTCCGGGACCAACAACAGCAGCGCTAAGACGAACTACAACAAAGCTCTGACGAAGGCCGTGAACACCGGCTGGGCGGCAAAGACTACCGACACCATTAGTGATGTCCTGTACCTCTGGGGCATGACCGATCTCGGGGCAGCATCTACAGACAAATTTGCCCTCTCCATGACATATGATCCGTCTGTAGTTGTAACCGCCGATACTATCAACCAGGGCCATATCGTCACCCTTAGCACGAAGGATGGGACGGGGAATTGGGTGGATGCGGTTAATCAAAACGTCGGCACCAGCAGAAAAAGATTCATCCTTGGTCCCTGGAATAGCGCATACCCGTTGGGTACGTATGGAGTTGATCCTGCTACTCATACAGCCTGGGTCGTCATCAACACGACCGGCTCCGGACAGTTCGCTGTGGTTCAGAAATAGCGGGCACAAAATTTAGATCAAGAAAAGAGGAGAAACTAACATGTTCAAGAAGATAATTGTGATTGCAGCAATGGCACTCCTTTCCCTCGGCGCGCAGACCGGTATCGCGAGCGCGGACCTTGTGAACGGCGGCTTCGAGACCGGCGATTTCACCGGCTGGTCGGTAGATCAACTCAATAACTGGGCAATAGTGTTAAATTCAGGCACTCAACATTCAGGGAATTTTGAGGCTCAATTGGGAACATATGGAACTGCCGGCACGCTCTCGCAGACGTTTGCAACTACAAGTGGCAACGAATACAAAGTCAGCTTCTGGCTTGCGAACGATTATAAGGATTCGACCAATGTGTTTCAGGTGCTCTGGAATGGTAACATCCAGAATGTCAGCCCCGTATTAAATCTCACCTTAGCTTCCGTCTATACTGAGTATCAGTTTACGGCAATTTCTGACAACTTAGGCATGTCAACTCTCACATTCAATTTCCAGAACGATCAGAGCGTATTTCACCTTGACGACGTCAGCGCAACCCCGACGCCTATCCCGGCGGCGGTATGGCTGTTTGGCTCTGGTCTCCTGGGACTGATCGGCGTTCGGAGAAGAGCGCGGATCTAGGAGTTTTGGTGGTCCTTGGCACGGAAAGGCCCTGCCGTGAGGCAGGGCCTCGTCCTAAGCGTATGCCGCCAATCAGCTCAGTGGGTTTCACCCCCTCTCACTTGCGCCGGTCAATTTAACAAAACCTTAACGTGCCCTTCATCACTCTGTAAAGAATAACCGCTTATACTCTCCGTGCAATTGTCTCATACATAGCCAAGTGCCGATAACGGACCTGAGCATATGGCCCCAAAGAAACGGAGAGGAAAACGTGATAAAAGGCGGGCCGGCGCCAAGCAGCATGCTCAAGACATGGCGACTCTGTGGTCCTGGGTCCGGTCCGGGCGTTTTCGATTCGCCCTCGCCTTCACGCTCTCCTGCCTCGGCCTCTACTGGGCAATTTACTCCCTTCCGCCCTCATTGACCGGGACCGTGAATGAGCACACCGCCGCCGCCCTGGGTATGCTCCTCAATGTCCTCGGCTTTCCCGTCACCACCGTTCGAGACACGGTGTCAGGGGGGGGGCTGGCATTCAGGATCATTCCCGAATGCACGCCGCTCTTTTCATCGTGCCTCTTTGCCTGCTTCATAGCCTTCCATCCTGCCGCACTCTCTCAGAAGGCCGTAGGTCTCGTCATGGGAATACCCGCGCTCTATCTGGGCAATCTTGTCAGGCTTGCAGCGACATATGTCGTCAGCCTCCATGACCGGAGGCTCTTCGATGTGGTCCACGCCTACCTGGGGCAGGTATTCACCATCTTCCTGGTAATTATGGTCTGCCTGTTCTGGCTCAAATGGCTTGAGAGGCAGAAGACCGGGGCCGGTGCTGCCATGAAAGCGGCGGGCTTCCTCGGACGTTTCGCGCTGATATCAGGATGCCTTTTTCTTGTCTGGCTGAGGCTCCATCACTGGTACATCTGGTGCCTGGACCGCCTCATGCTCATCGGGTTCTCACTGTTCGGTTACCGCGTCGAGCTTGCGCACGATACGAGCGTCTACTATGAAACCTTCAGTATCGTCATCACCGTATCCCTTGTCCTTGCCGCCAGAAAGATACCGGGTGCGATGAGAATCAGGGGGCTCGCCATAGGACTCGGAGCCCTTGTCGCCTTTCATCTTCTTCACAGAATCGACAACGTCCTGATTGCTTACTTCAATGCTACCGCTGTCCTGCCAGTGGACCTGACGCTCCTCGTAGTCGGGCAGTACATGGTCCCTGCGATCTTATTGTACTCGCTCATTCGCAGTCAACGGACAGCAAATCCCTAATGATTTTGCGAGACACACATTCTGTGAAGAATTCTTCAACAAATTGAAACAGTATTGTCATAATCCCTTAACAATCACAATGCTAACATGATGCGAGAAAGAAGACGAAGCTGTTTCACGATTCCTCAGCAACACACATAATTTCATGATCACGCGGAAGGTGCGCATTTGGGTTACCTCAAGGGGGGCTATTGACCGTGGGGTGAAAAGCGGAAACGTGGTGAGGAGAGAGCATCCATGAAGGGATTTATAACCGTTCTTGTGGCGGCTGCCGTCGTGGGAATTGTTGTCATGTCGGGAAGTTTCGCTTTCGGGGAGGACCATGCTCCCGGAAGCGTTGAGGAGGGCGTCGGCGCCCTTGTCGATCTTCTGAAAGAGAAGGGGATGCTTACTCAGGATGACGCAGACCGTTTCCATAAAGAATATCGCAAAGAAGCCCCTGATCAGGGTCTCGCTGCCCTGGTGGAGATGCTCAAGAATAAGAAGATGCTCAGCGAGGAAGAGGCTACCAGATTCACCCGCACCTATGTAACCGGGCCGGCCGGTCAGAAGGTCCCCACGATCGCTTCCGACAGAAGAGACAAAGAGTATATGGAGAAGATTACCGCGAACGTCACCGAGGAGGTAAAGAAGGGCGTGCAGGAGCAACTGAGGACCGACGTACGGGACGAGGTTGCCAGAGAATTGGAAAAAAGGAAGGCGATGGAGGCTGAGAAAGGGACAGGCGTCCATGAGAGCGAACAGATCGATGAGCTGAACCACAAACTATCGGACGTTACACAGAAAGTTGCGGAACTCTATTCGGGTAAGGCAGCTCAGCTGGCCGCATCAGCTCCTGAGTGGGCCAAGCGGGTCCGCTTCGGCGGTGACGTGCGCCTGCGTTATGAAGCCGATCGCTTTGACCAGAACAACGCTGAACTCGCTCAACCCTCCAACCCGAGTCAGCTTATGAATACCAGGATTAACGAGGACCGCTACAAGTACCGGGTCCGCGCAGGGGTAGCCGTGGACGTGAATGAGCAGATTGAGGCAGTTGCCCGTCTTTCTACAGGAAACTCATCGAACCCTGTCTCGACAAATTCGATCATCGGGGACTTCATGAACAAAGACAACGTCCTCTTCGACCTGGCCTATCTCAAGTGGAAGCCATCGGAGTTCTTCACCGCGTACGGAGGCCGTATCCCGAACCCCTGGTTTTCGTCGGACCTCCTCTGGGCAAGGGACCTGAACTTTGAAGGCGTGGCCCTGAACACGCACTTTCCCCTCAACGAATCATGGACATCCTTTGTTACTGTCGGTGCGTTTCCATTGCAGCAGAATGATTTCACACAGCACAGCAAATGGCTCGCGGCAGGACAAATGGGAGCCGAGACGAAAAACCGGTCGGGCATAACGACCAAAGTCGCGGCAGCATATTACTATTTCACCAACATGAACGGCATCCGCAACACCCCTGAGAATCCCGGCGCCAACAACTGGACAGCACCTCTGTTCCAGCAGAAGGGGAACACCTTGTTCAATATCAGCGCAGACCCTTCGACCGTGCTGACGGCCTACGCCTCAGAGTTCAAGGAACTGAATCTCATAGGTACCGTCGATATCGGTTTCTGGGACCCTGTGCACGTCGTGTTCCTTGGAGACTTTGTCCAGAACCTCGGTTTTGACAAGCCTGATGTGGCCCGGCGGACGGGGATCCCGAATCCCCCTCAGAGAACCGTTGGATTTCAACTCGGTCTGACTGTGGGTCATCCGGCGATCCAGGAGTTCGGCAAGTGGAAGGTGTACCTCCTTTATAAGTATTTGGGGGCCGATGCCGTCGTGGACGCCTTTACCGATTCTGATTTCCATCTTGGAGGCACGAACGCCAAAGGATGGATCCTGGGGGCTGACGTTGGATTATTGAAGAACACCTGGGCGACCCTTCGCTGGATGTCGTCTAACGAGATCAACGGACCGAAGCTTGCCATCGATGTGCTTCAGCTGGATCTTAACGTGAGATTTTAGGGGGAAGGGGATGGAAAGGCCTGCCTGGTCGAAGATAATGATTCCTGCCGTTGCCTTGATGGCCGGCCTGATTGCAGGACTGGGCATAAGCCATATCCAGATCACAAAGGAGCAAACGGCTTTTCAGGAAAAGATCAAAGAGGCAAACAAGAGGATCGCCTTTCTGCAGAAAAAAGCTGTGGAGGAAAGAAACGAGGCAGCCTATTCCGTGGAACAGAGACTCCGGGGCGACCTGGATAAGCTCGAGAATGAGAAGCAGGCCCTGGCAGGACAGGCGAGGACATTGAAGGACCAGATGGAAAAGACGGAAAAGAAACTCGGTGAAGCGGATGAATCAAGTGCGAGGACCAGGAAGGAATTAAGCGAGGCACGTGCTGCTTCCGACGGCATCAGGAGAGAGGTCCAGGAGATGGAACGGAAGAATAGGGACCTGGCCGATGAGCTCAAGAGGACAGCGGGTGAGAAACAGGCCCTTCAGGCAGAGCTGAGAAAGATGAGTCAGGATCTCGATACGAGCGAGTCGAATAATGCCGAGCTCTGTATCATTGCAGAGGAGCTCTTAAAGGAATATAAGAACAAGGGGTTTGGAACGGTCCTTAAGCACAAAGAGCCCCTGACACAGGTCAAGAGAGTCGAGCTGGAACAGTTCGTTCAGAAGTACCATGAAAGGATCGATCAACAGAGGGTCAAGAAGAATCACCTCGGCAAGGATTTTGGCGAGTAATGCTTCAGACATCTGAAATTGGAGCAGACTGACCGGTATTGATTGCGGGGGAACGCCTGATCGTCGGTCTCTCCGGGCTTCATAGAGAATAACAAAGGCCTTCCCGGTTCTGTCCTTTTGAGGCACTGTGACCGAGAGGGCGGAGCATTGAAAAGAACTGGCCGTGCCGGAAGACTTCCCCCCAAAAAGAGAAAGTACTCGACGGATTGATAACGCATGCGGATCGGAAAAAAGAAGTGGCTCATATTGATTATGGCATTTATACTTCTGGCGGGGACCGCGATATATTATGCCCCTCATTACCTGGCCTGTGCTGACAAGCCGACCAGATCCGACGCCATCATCGTCTTCGAGGGTGACATCGCCAGGAAGAAAGAGGCCTATGAACTCCGCAAGGAAGGGTATGCGGGGTATCTCATCATTCCGTCATCCCATCTCGTGCTCACGCCTCCATCTTCTCCCCGGTGGGTCGTCGATACCTCGAAAGAGAATGCCGTCATCATGGGCTATCAGCACTTTCCCCGGTTTTATGAACACACGCATGTGGAAGTTCTTCGGGCGAAGAGGATGATGGACGCCCTGGGACTCAAATCAGCCATCATGGTCAGCTCCCCGTATCATATGAAGCGCATCCGCATGATCTCAGAAAAGGTCTTCGGCGAGCAGGCCCGGTCGTTTGCCTATGTCCCGACACGATATGAAGCCGTGCCGGGCGGGCTGCGAAAGGTGAACCAGGTCGACTGGGGCTTCGTGATACGGGAGTATCTTAAGATCTGCTGGTTCGGTCTGTATTCTCTTTTTGTAGGTTAAGCTGATACTTCGTCGCGTTGTCAGCGAATCACATTGAGGGAATCAAAAATTACCATAACCACGAAAAATCTTCAGCATAGAATAACATACCAATTGACAAAACACAAGAAAATAATAACGGTAAGTATATTTCTGTTAGTCACTTTGCTGGCGATGACGATATTGTATATAAGGCATCTCAAATCCGAGTACTGGTATGACGTGAAGGCGGATTACCGCTATCAGTTTGAGGAAGATCCGGACGTATTGCACCGCACGACTGCAAAGATCTCTAAGGATTATGTCTTATTTCCCCCGATACCTGTGAATTGGGACACGGGTTTCCTGCAAATCAGAGTGCACCCCACGTTATCGGGAGAAATCAACAGACCTTTCATAGAAGTGTCCCACGGCGACAAGTCTTTCAGGCAGTACTTTGAAATCGGAGCGGAAGGGATCCGGTATATAAATCTAAGCTCCTTGTCTGATCACCATCCGGACAAGGTACTTATCAAAGGGCGCCATATCTCCTGGGAAAGTCAGGATGGGCAGCTATTGCTGTTCAGAAACCCGACGATATCGGGCAAGAAAATTCTCGTGGTCTCGCCGCACCCGGACGATGCCGAAATAGCGGCGTTCGGGTTTTATAGCAACAGGGATTCGTATGTCGTTACCATAACCGATGGGAGCGCAGGTGCTGCGAGATATTCAAAATATTTTCCGGGACAGGATAAGGCCGCATCATATCAGCTGAAGGCAAAGCTGAGGGTGATCGACAGCATAACCGTTCCGATGATCGGGGGGATAAGCCCCGTACGATGTTATAACCTGGGCTATTTTGATGGATCCCTTGAGGCAATGCACAATTCTCCTGAAAGGGAAAACACGAGCAAGTACACAAAGACATCGGATGTAACTCGATCCCGCAAGATTAACGTTGCCGCACTGTCTGATTCAGGGGCCAAGGCAACGTGGAATAGTCTGGTCACCGATTTGAGTATATTGCTGAAGAAGATAAACCCTGACATTATCGTCACGCCGCATCCTATCCTGGATTCAAATAGAGACCACGAATATTCGTCCCTGGCGGTGTTGGAGGCGCTGGAAAGAGTGAAACCGGAAAAGAAAGGACAGATCTTCCTCTATAGCAATCATTACGTTCATACTAATCGTTACCCGTTTGGGCGAAGAGGCGCTACCACTTCGCTGCCTCCGCTCTTTTCGCATCCGAAAAGATTGAAAAGCGTGTATTCTTACAGTCTGACTACACAACAGCAGGTGGAAAAAGTATTTGCGCTCGACGCCATGCATGACCTGAGAGAACTTCCCCTGGAAGGAGATATGACTTTGGCGGATATGTGGAATGACATCCTTCATGACATTCTGCACTACATCAGAAATGATTCGGACTTTGATCTCAGTTATTACAGAAAAGGAATTCACGCCAACGAGTTGTTTATGGTCCATCCTTTCAGCGATGCCGCGAACCTTATTGCTGAATACGATGAATACCGCAAAACCGGGTAGCGTGTGGCAGGGCGCGCATGAGAATCCTTTGCCTCATAACCGATGCCTTTGGCAGTTATGGTGGAATATCAAAGTTTAACCGTGACTTGCTCACAGCGCTTTGCTCTTGTTCAACCGTGGAGGAAGTCGTGGCAATTCCGCGAATCATGCCCAACTCACCGGGAGTTCTTCCAAAGAAGCTTACACACGTGACCGAAGCATTGAACAGAAAGGCGCGGTTTATCACCACGACCCTGAGAATCGCAGCCCGCAATCGCGATTTTGACCTGATCATCTGCGGCCATATAAACCTGCTCCCCTTATCATGCGTTTGCCGGTGGCTGACAGGCAGGCCGCTCGCACTGGTGGTGCATGGGGTCGACGCCTGGAAGCCGACCAGAAGTCTTCTGGCCAATCATCTCGTCGGAAAGGTTGACGCCCTGATCTCTGTAAGCGAATATACGAGGAACCGCATTCGCGAATGGGCGAAGTTGGGAAAAGTCAACTGTTACATACTTCCCAATTGCGTTAATCTCGAGTCATTCGGGCCGGGGCCTAAGAACGAGGGACTGCTGGACCGCTATGGGCTGAAGGGTAAGACTGTTCTGATGACGCTGGGGCGCCTTGATTCTCAAGAACGTGCCAAGGGTTTTGACGAAGTTCTGGAGGTGCTGCCCCACATTGCCCGTGACATACCCGACATAGTCTATTTGATAGCTGGTGACGGACCTGACAGGGCGAGACTCGCGGAGAAGGCACGGACGCTGAAGATCGAAGACAGGGTCGTATTTGCAGGATTTGTCCGCGAGGAAGAGAAGGCAGACCATTATCGTCTTGCGGATGCCTATGTGATGCCAAGTCGCGGTGAAGGCTTCGGCATTGTTTTTCTGGAGGCAATGGCGTGCGGAATCCCTGTAATCGGCAGCAGGGCTGATGCAGGCCGGGAGGCTTTGAGAGATGGTAAGCTGGGAGCTTTGGTAAATCCGGCTGATAACAAGGAGATTCTCAAAGCGGTAAAGAATGCTCTAAAGGCCCAACGTCGTATACCGGAAGGTCTGGCTTACTTCTCCGAAGAGGCTTTCCAGGTAAGGGTTCAAGAGATGCTTACTGTCGTAACAGGGACCAGGAACTGAATGATCAACAGGCGAAGACTTATCAAGGACGGGGTGTGGGTGTCAATCGGCCAGATTGGTTCTGCGGTCGGTACGCTGATAGGTATTAGAGCACTTACTGAGTTCGTAGTGCCGCAAACATTCGGTGCCGTCGCTTTGCTGCTCGGCTGCACTACGCTGGTCCTCGGTACGATAGTGTCACCTGTCATGCAGGCAGCGTTGAAGTACTATCCCGAGTATTCGAATGGACGTGGTCACACGCTGAGATCCGCCATCCTGAATATTCTGGCAAAGAGAATTGCTCTCTGCCTGTCAGCGGCGGCGGTGGGCGCGCTTCTGGCTGCATGGCTGTTTGGCGTTGATGTAACGTTAGTTTTTCTTTGCGCAGTCCTGCTAATTCTCGACGGACTGAGGACATTTGAAATGTCTTTGCTGAATGCCGCACGCAGGCAGGCCGCGTGTGCCATGATCTCGAACGGAGAGGCCTGGGGCAGACCTATGGCAGCTATATGGGCGCTCCGGCTTTTTGGTTCAAGCGCCGTATCGATACTCTTGGCGTACGCCTTCACAAGCGCAGTCATTCTCTGCATCTTTTACTGCACCACCCGCCTCGAAGGCTCGGGCTCATATACACACCCTGACCCTTCTATTCGATCTGTTATCAACGGGTACTCTTTGCCTCTCATCCCTATGGCAGCGCTTGGCTGGATAAACGGCGTTGGAGATCGTTATCTGATCGGGGGGATGCTCGGCTTGGAGCAGGCGGGGATATATTCAGCTGTCTACGGCCTCATGAGCAGACCCTTTACGATGATTTCTGGAATAGTGGAATTGACGCTTAGACCTCTTTACAATCGCCTGGTAGCCGACAGAATGCATGAGCAGGCCGATCGGCTACTGGCAAAATGGCTGCTTATTGTATCAGGAGTGGTCGGTACAGGGTTTGTCTGTATCATTTTGTTCGACACGCTGATAACAAAGATCTTGCTGGCAGAGAAGTACCGGAGCGGGATTGCCCTCATGCCATGGATCGCCGGCGGATATGCGCTGTTGGCTCTCGCTGATGTTTTTATCAAAATCTGCTACGCATACGGATATACCGGACGAGTTCTGATGGTACAGGTGGTAGGAGCGGCAGTCAGTCTCGTCTTGGCGGTTGTCGGTATCAAGTTCTTTGGACTGATCGGCGCAGCGATGGCGGTGCCGGCTTACTTTGGGCTGATGTTGCTGATGACAACAATAGCGGCCAGACTCAATATCAAGAAACCTTCTCTGGAATGTGCTGCGTGTGTCGGGGACTCAGGCAAAATCAAAATTAATGAAGATATACCAATTTCTCCATAGTGTCGACAACCTCGCAGCCAGGCCTTCTCTCTTTGAGGTCCTCTCTGCCACGTTATGAGGAAGAGAAAACATCCACCTACAAGTCTGATCATTTGGATGGCCAGAGCTCAATCGAAAATCTGCAGGATCTGCGAGAACCGCTTTCTTCAGTTACCGTTGTTTGGGCGAGTTGCGGTTCATCTGGTATTTTTTTGTTATCTTTGCATGATGCCGGTCAACGCGGTGGCAAAGACTTATTATGTGGACAATATCGCCGGTGAAGATGCGAATCCCGGCAGCGCAGAAGCTTCCCCGTGGAAGACGGTGGATCGTGTAAACAGGCAGCAGTTCTTAGCCGGAGATGTCCTGCTGTTTAAGCGAGGAGGAGAGTGGTTCGACGTCATGATCGATGTAACCTCACCTGATCTCACTATTGGCGCTTACGGCACAGGTGCGCCTCCCCGTCTTGTGGGGAGCGTTGCGGTTTCAGACTGGCAAAACCGCGGAAACGGAATCTACTCCAGACATTTCCCGAGACCGGCAAGCCGCAAAGAGTGGACAAACTGGGAAGTTCAGCTGGTTATGGAGCCGGAAAACAGGTTTTACAAGAGAGTGGAATCCCTCGAGGCATTGACCGGAGAACACTTTCGGGATGAGTGGGAACGTTTCTTCGATGACTCGATCTGGGGTGGACGTTTTTATTATGACAAGCGCTCACAGACGCTCTTCATCAAGCCCCTGAACCCCGACAGTGCATTGACAAAGACTTTTTTTGTCGGCAGACAGGAAAATGTGGTCGAGATAAAGCATGCGCATATTGACCGCCTGGTGGTCCGCGACGTCGAAATCGCACTGGCAAACCGCTACGGGATCGGCGTCTGGTGGCAGGGAGACAAAATGACTCAGGGAAGCGTGCTGGTAGAAAACAATATGTTTGTCGGCAATGCTTTTTCAGCTGTCTGTTTGTCGGGCTATATGAATTACGACAGAATCGCCATCCGCAATAATACAATCCGCATGAGCGGTGCGGAAGGTATCTATATCGGCAAAAACGCTGCAAGGACTGCAGTCGAGATCACCGGCAACGTGGTCGGCGACCTCCACGACGGCAATTTCGGTTGGCGCGGCGAAGGTCCGACATCGGCGTTCAATGGCGACGGCATAGAAGTCAAAACCGAAAACGTCGGGGTGCTGATACGCGGTAATACCATTCGCCACCTTGCAATCAGCGGCTGCGGCATCTGTACCGGTTCGGGAAGCGCCCTGATCACCGAAAATGTGATCGAGGACATCAGGTTGCCGGGGAGTAAATGGTTGAGTCCTGCTGAGGCGATCTTTGTAGATATCGACGACCGCCTCG
Organism: Thermodesulfovibrionales bacterium; assembly: GCA_035686305.1. Lineage (NCBI taxonomy): Bacteria > Pseudomonadati > Nitrospirota > Thermodesulfovibrionia > Thermodesulfovibrionales > Thermodesulfovibrionales bacterium. The sequence continues at coordinate 18,335 of DASRZP010000002.1, forward strand.
GCGTTCCGACGATAAGGCATAACAGGATAGTCCTGTCCGAAGCCGCCGGAATACACGTAAGAGGAAATATGAAGCTTCAGCCTCCGCTGGTTATTGAAGACAATTACATTGAGTTAACACCGACCAATCCAAACGTCCAGATTCTGTTTTCAGTGATGAATTCGCATAACATAAAGATCATCGGGAATAAATGCACGGGCGGCGCTTACGGACTGGTCTTTGCTCCCGCAGATGATCCTGCATATGATTATTATGTTCGGGATAACGATTTCTTAAATACAGCGGTTGCTCCTTTCTACTTTGCTCAACCGGGGGCGGCCGAGTTTAAACGTTTGTTTGTGTCATCCAATCGAGTATGCGGGAACTCACATGTATTCATTGAGTGGAAGAATGGCGTGAAGGTTACAACAATTGCCGACGCACATAAGGTACTGGGGCCAAATAGTCTGGTTGCAACTCGATGCCCGCAATTATAAACATGGACGATACGTTGGATATTATTCAGCCATTTTCTGAGATTGAAGAGGCTCAGCCTGCCCCGCCAGTTATCAAAAAGGGGCGTCGAGGTGGGCTTTACTTATTTGCTAATCTGATCTTCTTTGTTATATTGCTTTCTTTTGAGACGTATAACGCGAGTCCTGGTCATGATCCATTTGCTTACCTTTTGCTGCTCTTTGCACTGTGCAGCCTGCCGACTATTATGGTGAAACAATCCAATGGGCCGCTCTGTCTTCTTGTCGTTACCGGGCCTGTTCTCTTTTTCTACTACGGGTTCAATGACCTCGCGAGCTACTTTCTCGACATCCCCGGATACTACAGGGCTCCTGCGGGCGGGTTGTTCACCGCGGCCGAACTGGCGATCCTTTTGGGAATCGGCTGTCTATTCCTGGGATATACAGGGGGGACTAAATTGATCGGACGAAAAGGCCAGAGCCTCCTTTGCGCCGATTGGAAGACGGCAAACATCGTTGCACTTGGACTTCTTTGCTTCACGGTGGGGGTATATGCCACATGGCAAGGTCAGATTTCGGTTGCATATAATCAAACAATCAATATGGGAAGTTCGCTCAATGCGTCGCTTATTGTACTTGGACGCATGATGGAACCGGTCGCCGCGGTACTTCTTTCATACGCCTATCTGAAGACGAGAAGCTTTAGGCTGTTGCTTGTAGTCTTGGCTCTGGCGGCTGTCAAGCTGCCGATTGGCATACTGCTCAACTCTAAAGAAATCGGCGTTTCCTTCATTGCAATCTTTCTGGTCACGACTTGGCTTTACGACGGACGGATACCTCTTCGCTGGCTGATAGTCGCAGTTGTCGTCCTGGTTTTTTTCTTCCCCCTCGCATATGCCTATCGGACGGTTCTAGGAGAACACCAGTTATCAGTCTCAAAATCGCTGAAAAGGTCTGAGGATCTGTTCGATAAAGCTATGAAAAAGGATAGTAAAACAGGCGGGTTTGCTGGTGGAATCAAGTCTATTGCGGGGCGCACTAATTTGAAGACCCAAATGGAGATGATAATCAATAGGACCGGCCACAGCGTGAAGTTTCAGGGGGGACACACCTTTGCGGAACTACCTGTTTTTTTTGTGCCGAGGCTCATCTGGCCAGGGAAGCCGACGGTGAGCGTAGGGCAGTTGTTCAACCGTGAATTTCATGTATCTTTGGATCCCAATACCTACATCTCGACTTCGTTCATTGGCGAGATGTATTGGAACTTTGGATGGGCCGGCATATTTGTCGGCATGATGTGCACAGGCGTTTTCTGGGGCGGCATAGGAGGCAGTGCAGCCATGGGGGGACAGGCAACGGTCTCGAGGATGCTGATTCTGGTGAGCGCCATCTATCTGCTCATTATACGGTTCGAGACAGGCTATACGCAGCAAAACATACTTTTCATGAGATCGGCGGGGATTATATTGATTCTTCATATCATGTTTAAAAACAGGGGAAAATGAATTGTGACTGAAAAGATACGTGTAGCAATTGTAGTTTCCCATCCTATCCAGCATTTCATCCACTTATACCGTGCTTTGGCCAAACAGCCGTTCCTTGATCTGTTAGTTATTTATTGCTCGGACATAGGCGTCCGGAAATATTTTGATAAAGGCATGGGAGTTGAGATCACCTGGCACTCAGACCTGCTTTCCGGATATAAACATGTTTTTCTCCCAGAAGCCTCGAGAATTAATGGAACGGGCTTTCAATCGGTCAATAATCCAAGCATTTCTCGTGTGCTTAAAGAGTTCTCGCCCCATATCGTGAAGTTGCACGGATATGCGCAGATAACACTTCTTAGGGCTCTGTTCTGGTGCAGACTGCACGGAGTGCCCGTCCTTATCTGGTCGGACAGTGAGTTGCTCAGAATGCGCAAGCCTTTGAAGCGTTTCCTGAAGCAACTTGTCTTGCGGCCGTTCTTTTCCCTTTTCTCCGGCTTCTTGACCGTCGGAGAAAATAATGAAGCGTATTTCAGGAATTATGGCGTTTCTGCACGGCGAATGTTTCGGACCCCTTTTACGTTCGATGAGGACGCCATTCAGAAGTCAAGGGAAAACAGAGACTCGATTCGCAAAGAAATGAGAACGAAGCTTGGGATACCTGCTTCTGCTTTCGTCGTATTAGTTGTCGGCAAATTGGTTGAATACAAGCGTCCCGGAGATGTGATTGAGGCTTTGAGATTGCTGAAGGGTACAAGAAATAATGGGAAAGCGGTTTACGCTGTTTTTGTTGGAGACGGGGTTATCCGGGATTTATTAGAGAAACAGTGCGAGGGAGCACGTGAAAATTGCAGGTTTGCCGGGTTCGTCAATATCGATGAATTACCCGATTATTACGTTATGGCGGACGTTCTCGCACATGTTTCAGATGTCGACGCGCACCCGCTCTGCAACTCAGAGGCGATATTATCAGGCCTTCCTCTTATCTTAAGCGACAAGGTCGGAACCATCGGCGCAACGGATGTCGCTCGTCCCGGCAAGAACGCTATCGTGTGCTCCTGTGGAGACACCCGTGCAGTGGCTTACGCTATCGAGCGCTTGGCCAGCGATAAGGAACTTTATGATCGTATGAAAGATGAGTCTCTGAAGATCGCCAAGGAATTGAACATCTCCGCAAGCGTCAGAGGATTTATGAATGCGGTTTATTCAGTGATGCGATGATGCAATGAATGCAGGGTCGAAAGAGAAGACATCTATCGTCATTGCCGGAGATTTTCGTTATAACTCCACGGCGTTGGGGTTGGCGAACGGATTTAGATCCCTGGGATGGAGCGTGCGCGAAGTGGCGTTGAGTCGATCTTCCGGGCAGGAGTCTAAAATTGAACGAATTGTAAGACGGGCTCTACGGCCGTTCATTGTGCGTCGATATAACAATGATATTATTTCGACCGTAATAGCCTCAAGGCCTCATTTGTTTCTCACCGTGAAAGGCAGTTTCATTAGTCCGGCAACACTGAAAGTTATAGCTGAAGATTGTGTGCCTGCGGTGAATTATTTCCCCGACTGCCGGATGTCATATCCAGGGTTTGATGAATCAATCCTGTGCGGCTACGACAGGATTTTTACGACAAAGTCTTTCCACGTCGATTACCTAAAAGACAGACTCGGTCCGGATAAGGTCCAGTTCCTGCATCATGGATATATGACCGGTGTGCACGCGCCTCCCGATCTGTCAGCCCCCCTTTTTAATACGGATATCCTTTATATCGGAAACCACTCGCTGGAGAAGGAATCATGGCTCTTTTCAGTCAAGCGGCGATTTCCAAGGCTGAGAATAAAAATATTCGGCAACCGCTGGCAAAATGCTCATTGCAGTACAATTCTTGGAGAATCTGTAACTGGTGGTCCCGTTTACGGTAGGGACTATGCGGCGGCTATCCATTCCGCAAAAATAAATCTTGGAATCCATATGGGCATTACCGATAGCTCGGGATGGTATGACCGTGTGTCTACCAGAACATTCGAAATACCCGCTTGCAAGGGTTTTATGCTCCATGTGGACAATGAGGAAGTCCGGCAGCTCTTTGTGCCGGGAGTCGAGATCGATGTGTTCAAAAATATCGAGGAGTTGTTCGAAAAAATCGAGTACTATCTCGTCCGTGATGATATCAGAAGAGAGATGGTCGAACGGGCATACAACAGGTGCGTGCCTGCCTACAGTTATGACGCAAGGGCGAGGGTAATCGCCGATTGGCTTCTCTCGGAAAAAATGGCGGTCCAGTAAGGTATCAACTCTGGTTGTAAGATGGTTAATTTGAGAAAGGGAAGGATGGATATATTTATCACCATAGCGGGGATTGACGCGGCATCCGGAGGACCATCACGGTCTGTGCCGAGTCTTGCGCATCACTTGGGCTCAATGGACGGGATTGACGTCCGCCTGTTGACTTGCCTGCGTACCAGTGACGCGCGGGCCGTGGGTAATGGCAAATATTCAATATATTATTATTCATTTAATGGATCCCAACTCGGCATATTTAGGGCCGTCCGACGAATGCGAAAGGACTTGTCCTGCTGGGTGAGAGAACATGCCGGGAGGGCGGTTATCCACGATCAGGGGATTTGGCTGTTAAATAACCATGCGGCGATCGGGGTAGCAAAAAGGACCGGAATCCCTCTGGTCGTAAGCCCGCGCGGGATGCTTGAGCCGTGGGCAATCAATCATAAGGCATTTAAGAAGAAACTTGCGTGGCTTCTTTACCAGCGGGACGATCTTGCCTGCGTTGACCTCTTTCATGCAACATCGCAACAGGAGGCAGAAAATATTCTGGAGCTCGGGTTACGTAAGCCTGTAGCAATAATCCCCAACGGGATTACAATGCCGCTCTGTCGAGAGAAGACTAGGTCGGCTGATGGGAAGAAGACAATCCTTTTTCTATCACGGATTCATCCTAAGAAAGGTTTGCTTAATCTCGTCAGCGCCTGGCGGCAGGTTAAGGGTCCTGGATGGAAGATTGTAGTCGCCGGCCCCGATGAACGCGGCCATAAAGCAGAGGTAGTGAAGGCTATCAATGCGGCGGGGGTGCAGGACAGTTTCGAGTTGATCGGTTCGGTCGACGATATAGTAAAGTGGGATTGGTTCTTTAGAGCGGATATTTTTGTCCTGCCAACATTTTCTGAAAACTTCGGCATTGTGGTTGCTGAAGCCCTTGCTTGCGGAGTACCCGTTATAACTACTACCGGAGCTCCCTGGCAGGAACTTCAAACGCATAATTGCGGTTGGTGGATACGGATAGGCGTTGAGCCCCTGGCCGAAGCATTGCGGTCAGCGATTGCTTTAACAGATGAGGAGCGCTGCGAAATGGGTAAACGTGGTCGCAAACTGGTTGCCGATCGGTATTCATGGACTAAGATCGGAAGGGACATGGCAAACGTGTACGCCTGGGTCTTGGGCGACGGACCGAAGCCCGATTTCATAATGAAACCGTAAACGTGGTTGAGGAACTACATAGTGTAGCTCAACTGGGGGCTTGACGATCTGTCTCTCGATGGAGAGAAGGTTTGAAAAGTCGATGCAGATGGGTTAGGAACGGACGAACCGTATGCTTTTCTCGATGGCTGAGGGACTGATCTGGCTTTCTCTGCAAGAGTTCAGGCACAGATTTCCCGCAAACGCGGAATTTGTGGAATGCATGCGCGTCGCATCCATTCCTAGTCAGTCAGAGAGCTGATTAAGTAGGACTTGACACTGCTCACATATGACGGAAAAACCAGATTTGCACCCAAACGACCCAATAATAAAAGACACGCTATTGCTGCTGTCCGCCTGCATCAACCCAAAAGGCATGCCGGATGCTATCCTCGACGTTAAGCGCCGTATTTCCGACTACAAGGCTGCATTGAATTACTATATTACAAATCATCAGAAGGTATCCAGAATAGTATTTGTTGAGAATTCGGGATGGCCGCTAGATGAGATAAGGAAGGTCAGTGAAGTGAATCCCTACGGCAAGGAACTTGAATTTGTTTCTCTGGACATGAATGATTACCCGAGAGAATTCGGCAAAGGCTGGGGGGAACATCATCTCATTGGGAGTGCATTGGAATTATCGGCTCTGGCACTCAAAACCAGATATGTTGCAAAAATGACAGGTAGAATCTTTCTTTCTAATATTTCGCAAATTCTTCAAAGAATAAGAGGGCCGATAGAATTGTTGTGTGACTTTCGCGACCATCCGCTTTATGAGTGGCTCCACTTGCCTTATCCTGGACGTTATTGTGATACCAGATTTATTGTATTTACAAAAGAATTTTTTCAGATTAACCTGTCAATGCTTTCAGAATACCATATTGCCGGGCAATTTTCGATGGAGGAGAATTACTATCGGGCAATTAAGCCTCTTGAAAGAGGCAATACAGTTATTTGCCGTTTCCCGGTGGAGCCCAAATATAGAGGGATCGCCGGCCATGGAAGCAAGAACTATTCCAGTACGAAGGAAATCACTAAACAAACAGTACGTGGCCTTTGCCGCAAAATATGTCCGTTCCTTCGGATTTAGTTGCCGTCCGGTTCGATTACGCTACAATCATTTGTTCTTAAATCAGAAGGGTTATGAAAAATAACAATGATTCTCACAATAAGCTCGAAAGTTGCGAACGGATGACACTAGGCCATGCGCAAGAGATCGTCGAAATTGAGCATATGGAACGTTACAAATTCATTGCGCCGCTGGTCGTCGGCAAGGTGGTGGGTGATATTGCATGCGGATCAGGATATGGATCTGCCCTGTTGGCAAAATCAGGGGCGCAGCGAGTCAGCGGCTTTGATATTTCCGATCTTGCCGTAGCTTATGCCAAGGCTAATTACGCAGCAAACAATCTTCATTTCTTGGTCGATAATGCCGAATACTTAGAAACAGTGGACGATGATACTTTTGATCTTGTAGTTTCATTTGAGACTATTGAACACTTGCCCAATGTAGGTGCTTACCTGCGAACCCTTTACCGTGTACTACGGCCCGAGGGAGCCTTATTTGTTTCCACCCCTGATCGCCACTTTAGCACGCTCTATTATCTTCGCGGACGCCCTAACCATCCCTTTCACCTGCGTGAGTATAGTAAAAAGGAGTTTATTGGTGTGCTGTCCCAATACTTTCGTGTAGACAATTGTTATGGTCAAGCGTACATCCCCCACCCATTACCGTTTTGGCCGCTTCAGGTGACGCTCAAAGCTTCATGTTATCTATTGCGACAATGGGGCGCTTACAAGTTCATTAGATCCATCTATCAGATCGGATACGGTCTTCAAGTTCAGCGATCTGCACCGCGCTGGCCGTCGCTTGCCAGATTTTGGTTAGCGCAGTGCACGAAGCCCTGAAGACTGTTTGTCAACCGTTGAGCGTTGAGCCAAAACATTGACAGTGACCGGCACATTCGGCAATGCCGTGCTGCGCCGTTTTCTCAACTCGGAGATACGGGAAATCAGGATATTCAGCAGGGACGAAAAGAAGCAGGAAGACCTCAGGATCAAGCTGAAGAACGACAAAGTGAAATTCTACATCGGCGACGTTCGTGATTATGGTAGTACTAAGAACGCCATGACCGGAGTCGACTATGTCTTCAGCGCGGCCGCACTCAAGCAGGTCCCGTCATGCGAGTTTTATCCCCCTTGAGGCGGTGAAGACCAATGTGCTGGGACCGACGTTGTAGGCGTTGGATGTGAGAAGGAACGTTTGAGATTGCCAGTTCCACATACCCGGATATCCCTTTCTCCAGTATGGTGTGCTTGATGCCGTCGCATCGGCCGAAGTTATCAAACATCCGATCTTAGCGTGAAAAGGTCTCCTGTGACTGCGGAAAAAGTCGATATAGTAGACAACCGCAGGGCGTCGAACTATTCAAATAAGGAAATGCTGCTTAGGGTTGCCTGGGGAATGGTTACTCCATTGTTTCGCTTCAGTCCTAGAATTTCCTTCGGCTGGCGCAATTTCTTGTTGCGTTTGTTCGGTGCTGAGTTTGGGAGACATGTCCATAAATACAAAACGGCCACCATCTATATGCCCTGGAACCTGGTCATAGGTGACTGGTCAAGCATCGGAGAGCATGCATATATCTATAATTTGGGAACGATTACGATCGGTTCAAGAGCGACCATTTCGCACAGAGCGCATCTTTGCGCCGGCACGCATGATTATACATGCCCAGACCTGCCACTCCTGAAGCCCCCGATCAATGTTGCGGATCAGGCCTGGATCTGTGCCGACAGTTTTCTCGGTCCGGGAGTCACTGTGGGCGAAGGGGCCATAGTTGCCGCACGGGCAGTGGTTGTAAGAGATGGTGTTTCCTGGGACATCGTTGCCCGAAATCCTGCGAAGGCGATAAAGAAACGCGTCCTAAAGAGTCAGCCATGAATACGAACATAGACTTCTTGATTCAGACGCTCAATGAGGAAAAAAACCTCCCCTACGCCCTCGAAAGCTGTTCGTTTGCAGACCAGGTCTTCGTCCTCGATGCGGGTTCCAGCGACAGGACAAGACAGATTGCCGAAAGATCCGGCGCTATTTTCGAACACCATGAATGGGAAGGATTCGCCCGCCAGAAGAATTGGGGGTTGTGCAATCTGCCGATCAAGGCCGAATGGGTGTTTATCTTGGATGCTGATGAAGCAATAACACCGTTATTGCGTCATGAGTTGATCGCCATAGCTTCGGGAAAGGTTTCCACGAAGAACGCCGGATATCATGTGAACCGATATTTTGTCTGGGGAGGAAAGAGAATTCGCCATTGCGGTTACTACCCGTCCTGGAACCTCCGGTTTATAAGGCATGGCAGGGCAAGGTACGAGGATCGCGATGTTCATGAACACATGGTGGTCGATGGTCCCGTCGGATACCTTGAAAACGAGATGCGTCATGAAGATCGGCGGGGTCGAGATTATTTATGGCAGAAACATCTGAAATATGCGGAGCTCGAAGCGCGGGAGATGGTGAAGACTGTTTTGGGGCAATCAACCGGAGGTCTGAGGCCGTCTTTCCTTGGTAATACACTTGAAAGGCGCAGGGCAATAAAGGAAAGGATCTGGCCCTATTTGCCCGGCCGGTGGCTGTTCAGGTTCTTTTATATGTATATAATGAAGCGGGGCTTTCTTGACGGAAATGCAGGACTTGATATGTGTCTTTTTATGGCCCGCTATGAAATGGAAATTACACGAAAATACAGGTACTTAATAAAAGAGTCAGCCGTTGCATAAAATATCTATAATAACTGCAACTTTGAATAGCGAGGCGACTATCGGTGACTGTCTTGCTTCCATCCATGATCAAAGTATCGAAGTCGAGCATCTGATTATTGACGGCGGCTCGACTGACAGCACATTAGACATTGTCAAATCATATCCCCATGTCGCAACGATAGTTTCAGAACCCGATAGCGGCATCTATGATGCCATGAATAAGGGAATTAAACTGGCCACTGGAGATGTCATCGGCATATTGAATTCGGACGACTTCTACGCCGGCCTGGATACACTTGAGAAGGTCGCTCAGGTATTGTCGCAGGTCGGCATTGACTCCTGTTATGGCGATCTTGTCTATTTTGACCCGGCTGACACAGCGAGAATTGTGAGAAAGTGGAAGTCCGGTTATTATCATGACCGAAGGTTTCACTGGGGATGGATGCCTCCTCATCCGACCTTTTTTGTCCGGCGGTCCGTTTACGAGAAATACGGTGCCTTTAGACTAACCCTCGGCTCTGCCGCTGATTATGAGTTGATGCTTCGCCTCTTGGTCAAATGCAGGATCACCACTTCTTATATACCGGAGGTCCTTGTCAGGATGCGCGCAGGTGGAGTGAGCAACGTATCACTGAAGAACCGGCTAATGGCGAATCGAATGGACCGCCTCGCATGGGAGGTCAACGGATTACGACCTTATCCCTGGACAACATATCTTAAGCCGTTATCTAAGGTTATTCAGTTTTTGTGAAGAGAAAGAGATAGTTGGGAAGGAACACAGTAATGAAAGCATTCGAAGGAATCTCGATCAGCCCTGCGGGTTGGATGAAGGCGACATGTTATGCTGTCGTGCTGTTTCTCGTCTATTATACGGCTCTAAAGGAACTGTATTCTCAATGGTCGGGAGAGGAGTACTCATACTGCTGGTTTATTCCTTTCATTGTGCTCTACCTGATATGGGAAAAGCGGGCGGAGCTCGGCAGGCTCCCCTCCTCTCCTTCCTGGCAGGGGCTCGCGCTCCTCTGCATCGGTATCTTTCTTTTCTGGCTGGGTGAACTGGGGGGGGAGTACACTACGCTCTATGTGTCGCTCTGGTTTGTCATCATCGGGATTGTGTGGCTCCATATAGGCCGGGACAAGATGAAGAGCATTGCATTCCCGTTCGTGGTGATGCTTGCGATGTTCCCCCTGCCGACGTTTGTCTACACGCGCGTTACCCTATGGGCAAAGATGGTTTCGTCCCAGTTGGGCGCCTGGATGCTCCAGGCAGCAGGAATGCCCGTATATCGCGAGGGCAACATCATCGACCTCGGGTTCACCCGGCTTCAGGTCGTCGACGCCTGCAGCGGTCTCCGGTATATTGTGCCTATGATGCTCATCGGCCTCCTCATTGCATACTGGTTTAAGGGCCATATCTGGAAGAAAACGGCGCTGTTCCTTTTGTCCCTGCCGCTTTCGATCTTCATGAACAGTTTCAGAATCGCCTTTACCGGCATGTTATACAGTATTGTCGGCCCGGCCGCAGCAGAAGGTTTCTTCCATGGCTTTTCCGGATGGCTCGTCTTCATGGCAGCCTTTCCTGTCTTCCTTGCCGGGATGTGGGTCTTGAAGAGACTGCCCCCGAGGGATGCCGGAAGTGGAGATGCACTGGTGCATGTACGCGCGGATGCAGGGGCGGTGGAGTCCGTCACCCCCGAAAACCAGGACAAAGAGGCATCAACGGTGAAGAGACTCCTCCTCCCTCAATTCATCGTCAGCATGGCGATGCTTTTGCTGACTTTCGGATTCTCCCACGGTGTAGAGTTCCGTCAAAAGGTGCCGGTCAGTAAACCCTTCAACGAGTTTCCCATGGAGGTCGGGGAATGGAAGGGGACCAGCGAACAGATGGAATCGCAGTTTCGAAATGCCTTGAACTTTAGTGATTATATCATCGCGAATTACAGAAATCCGCAAGGTAAGACGGTGAACTTCTACGTTGCCTACTACCAGGACCAGCGAAAGGGCGAGTCAATTCATTCGCCGGAATCCTGTCTCCCGGGAAGCGGTTGGGATTTCAAGGACGCCGGTGCAGTAACCGTTCCCCTCAATGATGGCGGGTCTTCACTGCCGGTGAGCAGGGCTTATATGGAAAAGGCAGGAATGAGGGAACTCACGTACTACTGGTTCCCTCAGCGGGGCCGCACGCTCACAAAGCTCTACGAGCTCAAACTGTTCACATTCTGGGACGCGTTGACGAAGCAGAGGACAGACGGCGCATTGGTACGCGTGATAACGCCGGTATACGATTCAGAGGGGATGAAGGATGCCGAAGAGCGTCTGCAGTCTTTCACGAGAAAGATCGTGCCGGTCCTGGAAGGGTTCATCCCCGGTAAGGACCTGCGGTAAGCCTCATGATATACGCAACGACCCTGCTGATGTCGGTGTTCATCACCGTCAGCCTGATGCCGATCACGGTGAAGCTGGCAACCAGGTATCAAATGGTTGATTTCCCCAACCCGCGAAAGGTACACGTGCGACCTGTGCCGAGGATCGGAGGTCTGGCGATGGCTGCCGGAGCCTTTCTTCCGATCATCATCTGGATGCCGTCGGATCAATTTGTGAGGGCCTTCATGGCATCGACGGGTACGCTTGTGCTGTTCGGTTTCGTTGATGATATGAAAGGACTTGGATACAAGACAAAATTTGCCGGACAGATCCTCGCGGCAGTGATCATCGTGGTCTTCGGAGGCGTCAGGATAGACTCCATGGGAAGCCTCCTGCCTGGCGGAATGCAATTGCCTGGGTGGTTTTCTTTCCCCTTCACTCTCGTCGCGATTGTTGGTGTCACAAATGCCGTCAACATGGCCGATGGCCTGGACGGTCTGGCAGGCGGCATTTCCCTTCTCGTACTGTGCTGTATAGGATATCTTGCCCATATTCAGGGGAATACCGTTGTTATCCTTCTGTCATTGGCACTGGCAGGCGCGATTTTCGGATTCCTCCGCTATAACACCTATCCTGCGAATATCTTCATGGGCGATACAGGAAGCCAGCTCCTCGGGTTTGCGTCGGTGGTGCTTGCAATGAAGGTTACCCAGGGCGACACGCCCTTCAGCCCCGTCTTGCCGCTGATCATCCTCGGCTTTCCCATCCTCGATACGCTGACCGTTATGGCGGAACGGATAAGAGAGGGCAGGTCTCCCTTCTCTCCGGACAAGAACCACTTTCATCACCGGCTCATGGGCCTCGGACTTTCACATACCGAGGCGGTCTTCGCGATCTATCTTGTCCAGGCGGCGATGATCGTTTCAGCCATCCTCTTCAAGTATTACTCGGATTGGGCGCTTGTTATCTCGTATGCCGTTTTTTCCGCAGTCGTCATAAGCGCCTTTGCCGTTGCCGGCAGGAAAGGGTATCGCTTCTCATGGCATCCGGTGATCGGTCAGATGATCAGGGGGAGATTGCGAAGAATCAGGGATGACAACTGGATTACCAGGATATCATTCGCCCTCTCGAGTATAATCGTTCCGGTGCTCCTTCTCTTGTCCTGCCTTCTTCCTGCAAATATCCCCGGATATGTCTCTTTCATCGCCGTGTGCTTCTCTTTGCTCATCGTAGCGGTTCGGCTCCTTTGGAAGGGGCAGATGGGTTTCTGCCTGAGGTTTGTGGTCTATCTGACTGTCCCCCTTGTCCTCTACCTCATTCGGGAAGGCAGAGGGGCCTGGCACGGCGAAATAATGTTCACCCTGTATCATCTCTCCTTCGGTCTGACGGCGCTCTTCGTTCTTCTCTCGGTGAAATACGCGAATAATACGAAGGCATTCAGGATGACGACCATGGACTTTCTCGTTATCTTCATCGCCGTTGTCGTGCCCAATCTGCCTGACCAGTCGATCCAGAACTACCACCTGGGACTTCTCGCGGTAGAGATCATCGTGCTGTTATTCAGTTATGAAGTCCTGATTACCGAGCGTCGGGGAAGACTCGATGCCTTAACAGCTTCGACCCTGCTGGCCCTGACACTCCTCGCTATAAGGGGCGGAGCGGGATTATAGCAAAGAACGATGTCTTGGAGGGGTAGGCCTGTGTGCCTAGCCGGTCTTCAGGAGACGCCCCTCCACAGCAAGCAAAATAAGGAGGAGATCTCATGTTCATGAAGCGTAGAATGATGCTCGGAGTGGCGATGATGCTGACTGCTGTCGCGCTTTTGTCGGGCTGCGGCGGGCCGGAGGAAAAGAAGGCCAAGTTTTACAGCAAGGGCAAGGCGTTGTATGAAAGAGGGGATTATGTGAAAGCCGGACTGGAGTTTAAGAATGCCGTCCAGATCGATCCCAAGTATGCTGACGCTTACTACATGCTCGGGCTCGTCGCACTGAAATCAGGAGACCCCAGGGCCGCGTACGGGAGTTTTTCCAAAGTCGTAGAACTCTCGCCGCAGCACGCCGGCGCCCAGATACAACTCGGCTGGTTTCTGTTAGGTGCAGGGAAGACAGGCGAGGCGATGGATAAGGTTGAACTCGTCCTGAAGGGCGAACCGAAAGACGAGGATGCCCTTATTCTCAAAGGGGCTGTCTTGGTGAAGAAGAAGCGTAATGACGAGGCCCGTCGATTCCTGGAATCCGTTGTGGGACGGGATATCCGAAAACCGGAGGGCTATCTGCTCCTGAGCTCTCTTTACGCGCAGAAGGGAGATACGGAGGGTGTCGAAAAGAGACTGCTCGAGGGTATAAAGCTCAATGAAAAGGCGGTGCCTCTCCACCTGGCCCTTGCAGACCTTTACCTGAAAACGAAGAGGACCGATGAGGCAGCGGGCGTTATGCAGAAGCTCGTCAAACTGGAGCCTGAGGCATCCCGGCATCATCTTACGCTCGCAGGGATTTACTGGAATGCAGGCAAAGAACAGCAGGCTGTGGACGTGCTGAAATCATTCGTATCGGCCGATCCGAAAAAGGAGGAACGATGGGTCCAGACGGCAGACTTCTATAATACGAGGAACAGACCGGCCGAAGCCGAACAGCAGTTAAAAGAAGGAATCCGCGTGAACGAGAAAAGCTTCCGGATTCGCTTTGCCCTGAGCGCGCTGTATGTGAGTACCAACCGCCCTGATCAAGCCATCGCTGCACTTCAGGAATGTCTGAAGCTGGAGAAGGATTCGGCGAATCCCCAGGTCCTCTATGCGAAGAATTCTCTTGCCCAAATCTATTTTGCCCGGCAGGCAATCGACAAAGCAACAAAATATCTCGATGAGGTGCTCAAGGAAAGCCCGAAGAACCTCGATGCAAATTACCTGAAGGGTACCATCCATCTCAGAAAGCTGGAAGGGGTGCAGGCAGTTTCATCGTTCCGGACCGTGATCAGCGACAACCCGCAATTCATTCCGGGATACATCAGTCTTGCCGAAGCTCATGCCGTGAATAAGGAGATGAATCTTGCCTTCGACACCCTCCGGGATGCATTGAAGATCGCGCCCGGTTCAAGGGATGTGATCCGCGCAATGGCCCGCCTCTACGGGGTCCAGAAAGATTTCAAGAATGCCGAAGCCCAATATCGCGGGCTTCTTGCTGCCAATCCCAAAGACCTTGAAGTCAGGGCCGACCTGGGGGACCTCATGATGAGGGCAGGGGATTTCAGAAAGGCAGAGACCGAATACGCTGCTATAGAGAGGCTGGCGCCCAACCATCCCCTGGGCTATGTCAAACTGAGCGCCTGTTACATGGCACAAAGAAAATGGGACAAGGCAATCGCAGAACTTGAGAATGTCGTGCGCACCCATCCGGAGCTGTGGTCGCCTGCGAATGATCTCGCGTACCTCTTGACTGAATACGGCGGAGGAAGGAAAGACCTCGACCGGGCTCTTCTCCTCGCAGAGAAGGCGAAATCTCTGAATCCTGACAATCCCGCTGTCATGGATACCGTCGGCTGGATCAACTACCGGAAGGGTGATCTGAATCAGGCCGTTGCCCTACTCGCTAAGGCGCAGGAGAAGGCCCCTGGGAACCCCTCGATCAATTATCATCTGGGTATGGCATATAGCCGCGCCGGCGACGCCTCGAAGGCGAAGGAATATCTGAAGATTGCACTCGCTTCAAAGACCGATTTCCCCGGCAAGGAGGAGGCTGAGAAGACCATGGCAGGGATCCGTTAGCACATCTGAAAATGAGTTGAGAAGTCCTTAGCATCGGAAAGCCTGGATCGAGGGATGATCGTTTGATCTTGATTCAGGCTTTCTGCCACTGAAGCACTCCAGGCGAACTGCCGATTCGACCCTGCCTGAAACACAATCTTAACAGAAGTGTAATAAAACGGTAATGACCTTTGGGTTAGCATGTTCAGTCAGCGAAACTAGTACGGCAAGAGACCCATCGTAAGAATACTGTGGCGCAAGCTGCGTTACGAGAACTGTCGTGGAACGAACGAGAATGCTTCGGATAGTACTGACTCTCATAATGGCCGGGACCCTCGTCGCCTCCTCTCCGGTCCTGTCGCGGGCTGGAGGCGAAGATATCTCCGCTCCCCCGGGGTCCGAGGCAGCGGCAACCCCCGAAACGTCTCCGACGGAAGGGGCGCCCGATGCGTCGAGTTATCTCATAGGGCCGGGAGATGTGCTTGATGTTGCCGTGTGGAAGGATGAGGCTTTAACGCGGTCGTGCATTGTGCGGCCCGATGGGGCCATCTCATTCCCTCTGATCGGAGAAGTGCGTGTTGAGGGGAGGACCGTAGCCGACGTCAAAGAAGAGATGGAAAAGAGGCTCGACCGTTATGTCCCGGGGACGACGCTGTCAGTTGAGGTCAAGCAGGTGAACAGCATGATCATTTACGTCATCGGCAAAGTCAACGCGCCCGGCCGGTACATCATGAATACCAATGTCAATGTCCTGCAGGCCCTCGCCACTGCCGGGGGTCTCAATATCTTCGCGAAGAGGAACAAGATTAAGATATTCCGGCAGGAAGACCACGAGACCGTCATCTTTCCCTTTGAATACGACGAGGTTGTCGAAGGTAAGCGGCTCGATCGGAACATCATGCTCAAACGGGGCGACATTGTCGTCATCCCCTGATGCTCTATGTGCCCGTACTCCTTTCTATCCTCTTGCTCCTGTCATGCGCGGCGCCCGGATGGGGAGACGACTTCAGCATTGTTCCGTCAATCACGGTCAAAGAGGAATATAATACGAACATCTTGCTGGCGGCAAGCGATATGAAGGATGATTTCATCACCACGATCTCTCCAGGTTTGGAAATCGTCGACCATACAGGGCGTTTCGATGGAGATCTGCTTGTTCGATTCGACAGGCTCGAATATGCCGAAAACCAGGGCCTCAGCGCGACAAATAAGACCTACAGCGGAAGACTGCGGTACCTCGTCACGCCCCTGCTCGGCATTTCAGCCGAAGCGTCCTATGTGAGGCTTCCCAATCCGGCCCTCGTTACGGGGAGTACCGGCATCGTGACGACAAAGTCTCCCTGGGACCGTATTACTTCTTCCCTGTCCGCTGACTATCGGCTTACCGAAAAGGCAGCAGCGCAACTCTCCTATAGCTACGCCAGGGACCATTTTGAAAATGCGACGAGCAGTAACGATACGTCCCACAATCTGAACGCAGGGCTCGAATACGATCTCAGCGAGTACTTCCCCTCGGTGAAGGGGAGACTGAATGCCGGGTACGGTCATTATTTCTCCAGCACTTCCCGGACCGATAATATCGCGGGTACAGTGGGTTTTTCACGGCAGATTGATGAACTCTGGAGTGTAAGCGCCGACATTGGACCCATTTACGTAAGGTCCACCGTGCTTGTAGGTCAGTTGGTACCTGATTTTTTGGACATCGACGGCCTGGAGATCCCCGTTGGCTACCACGTGGTCACGGAACAACGGACTAATTCAGGCTGGGGATGGTGGGGAAAGGCCTCGCTCAATTATGGCGGTGAATACGTCAATGGCGCTCTAGCTTACACGAGGAGTCTCAGCACCTCGACCGGTTACAACGGTGCAGCCGAGAGCAATGCCGTGACGCTCTCGGCCCAGTATCGGCTTGCTTCAGAGCTGTCGGCCCTCTTTTCTTCCTCCTACTACACGCTCAAATCCGACCCTTCACGATTCTCCTCGCAGGTTATCAACCAGAAGACTCTGGTGGTCAGCCCCTCGCTCCGCTACGAATTCTCGAAAGATATGGCCATGGAGCTGTCCTACGAATACACCAAGGTCGACTATCCTGCGTCAAACACCTCGGCGAACAGACAGGTGATCTCTCTTCGCCTGTTATTCCAGAGCCCCTTGTTCCATTAGGGTGATCAAGAGAAATGAGGGAAGTGTTGTGAAACAAAATGAGGCGATAAAGATCGGGGATGTCCTCGCGATAGCGAAGAGGCGACGGTTGGCGCTTCTTGTGCCGGCCCTTGCGGTCTTCCTCCTGTCGGCGGGGGTCGTGGTGCTTTTGGAGCCTGTGTACCGCTCCACATCGACGATCCTGGTCGAAGAGCAGGAAATCCCCAGGGAATATGTCATGGCAACGGTGACGAGCTTCGTGGAGCAGCGTCTCCAGAGCATCAACCAGAGGATCATGAGCTCGGCCCGTCTCCTCGAGATCATCAACCGCTTCAACCTCTACGCTGATAAACGGAGCAGGCTGACTACGGAAGAGATCATCGACGGCATGAGAAAGAAGGATATAAAGTTCGAGACTGTCATGGCAGACGTGATAGACCGCCGGACAGGCCAGAAGACCGCTGCGACCATCGCCTTTACCGTGTCCTACGAGGGAAAGAACCCCATGGTGGTCCAGCAGGTCGCCAATGTCCTTGCTTCTCTCTATCTCGAGGAGAACATGAAGGTGGTAGGTCAGCAGACAGCCGGAACCTCGAAATTCCTCGAGGACGAGATGAAGACCGTCCAGACGCACCTGCTGTCGTTAGAGAAGAAGATAGCCGAGTACAAGGAGAAGAACCCTCGTTCACTTCCCGAGCTCCTCAATTACAACCTCCAGACCCTGGACTGGGCCGACAGGAGTTTCGATCAGTTCCATGACCAGCTCCGTACCCTGAGAGAGAAGGAGAGCTATCTGCAGAGCCAGCTCACGAGCATGGAGCCTGATGCAAAGAATCAGGACAAGGAACTCCTGAAGGATCTGAGGGCGAAGCTGGTAATGCTCAGGTCGAAGTATTCCGACGAGTATCCCGACGTGAAGAAGACAAAGAAGGAAATCGCCGAGCTTGAAGAGAGACTCCGCGCCGAAAACGGTAAGGAGCCGAACCCGGAAAAACCGGACAACCCTGCCTATGTTGCCCTTGCCGCACAATTGGCCAGCACCCAGTCCGAGATCAAGTCAGTCACACGGCAGATAAGTGATCTGGAGAAGAAGAGAGACGATTACAGCCAAAGGTTGGAGATGTCACCCAGGGTGGAGGAGGGGTACAAGAACCTGATGGTGGAGAGAAACAATACCCAGGCCAAGTATGACGATCTCATGAAGAAGTTTATGGAGGCGAGGGTGGCTCAGGGCCTCGAAAAAGGCCAAATGGGAGAGCGCTTCACCGTGATTGATCCTGCGAGGCTCCCGGAAAAACCGGTAAGACCGAACCGCCCCGCGATCCTCCTGATCGGCCTCATTTTGGGGGTCGGATCTGGCGCGGGAACAGCGTGGCTGCGGGAGGCCGGTGACAGTTCTGCGCGCAGCCATGAAGATCTTGCTGCGCGGTTCCCTTTCCCCGTTCTTGCAGAGATACCGGAGATTGTCACCCTGGAGGATGAGCTTCGAAAGAGGAGACGGATAAGGGTGATTGTCGGTACAGCGTTGCTCCTGATGGTTGCCCTCGTCATGGCCCTCCATTTCTTTGTGATCGATCTGAACGTCCTTTGGGCTCGTGTCGCACGACGTTTGCCGGGCTGAATAGGAAAGAGTGTTTATTTTTAAGGAAGTGGAAGAAATGATACGGAAGATAAGGAAGGCGCTGACGTCGTTCAATAGAAAGAGTCCGGAGAAGAAGAGCGGGGAAAGATCCGGGCCCCCTGTGCAGATCAATCCCGAAGAAAAAGACAAGGAGATATCCGGATGGGTCTCTCCAAAGTACTCTCAATCCCGGACTGTCGACTTGGACCCCGGGGTCATCGCCAGGAACCGTTGTCTTGCCTATCTCGACAATATGCCGGAGGCTGAGTCTTACAGGGTCCTGCGGACACATCTCCTGCAGCGGACCAGGGGGTCAGGGAGCAACACCATCATGGTTACCAGCGCCCTGCCGGGAGAGGGGAAGACCCTTGCGGCCATTAATCTCGCCTTCACCTTCGCCCGTGAGTTTCAGCATACGGTCTTGCTTATTGATGGCGATCTGAGAAATCAGAGTATTCATAAGTATTTGGGATACGCCAGCGAAAAGGGGTTGATAGATCACCTCGTGGACGGCTCGCCCCTTTCCGAATTAATCACGTGGCCGGGAGTCGAAAAAATGACGCTTATCTCCGGCGGCCGTTCCTACAAGGAAAGCGCAGAAATCCTCGGATCGCCCCTCATGAAAAAACTGGTGTCGGAGATGAAGACGCGCTATCCCGAACGGTATCTTCTTTTTGATCTCCCTCCCATCCTGACCGGCGCAGATGTCCTGGCTTTTGCCCCGCTTGTAGATTATGTGGTTGTCGTTGTTCAGGCAGGCAAGACATCGATGGACGATGTTAAGAGGGCGCTCCAGTTCCTTCCGAAGGAGAAGATCCTGGGATTTATTCTGAACAGATGTTAGCCTTTGTCCTGGATCGTGGTTACTGGTAGCATCAATCGGAGGCAAGTAATGAAAGACGCGCTCCCGAGCATGAGGCAATGTACGAATTGGTCCTTTCGCGACTGAAAGTAAGATAAAAACAATTATCAAGGCTGCAGGCCGTTTATTTGCCTTCTTCCTGACGTTATCGGCATGTTTGTCCGTTGTATATAACTGAAGGGTATGGTAGCCTGTAGACGAGAGGACGAGAAGGCTAAACCATCTGGAGAAGGTCGCTTTTTTTACTTTGTAAGTGAAGATGGATAGCAGAAAGAGAGGTGCATTATGTACGCCGAAGGAGTCAGTGATATACCGTACCATGAAAGAATCGGAATTGCAGGCACGACGGTCAAGGAAGGTATCGTAGGCAGTCTGAAGGGGATTAATGAGATCGAGGCTGAGATCGTAAGTCTCGTGAGGAATACCGTGTCGAACACCCTCCGGGCCGGCGGAGCTGTGGCGGGCGAGAGCCTGTCAATCACAAAGGAGGTGCTCAAGGGCGCCATAACCGCAACAGAGGAGGTCGGCGCCGGTCTTGTTCTGAGCACAAAGAGCGTGGCAAAGGGCATTGTCATGGGAGTGAGCGATATTGGTGGAGACGTTGTTACGGTTGCGAGCCAGACGGCGAAGGGTGCGGTCAAGGGAGCTGCGGAAGTTGGAGCCGACATCGCTCTTGTGGCACGGAGGGCTGTTGACGGGGTGATCGAGGCTGCCAAGGAAATCGGAGGAAACGTGACTGACGTTGCCAAGGCTGCCGTAGGAGGAGCGATCGAAGGAGCGGGCAGTATCGGAAACACAGCCCTGAAGGCGGTAAAAGACATGCTCGTCGGAGTTGTGGAGGGCGTCAAGGAGATCGGAAATACCGCTTTTTCGAGACCACGGATGGAAAGGGAAGCGCGTGAGCAGCATGCCCCGCGTACCGAGGGGGAGCTCGCCGATGCGTATATGAGGAAAGGGAGGCAGAAAAAGTCGTAATAAACAATATAGTTGATGCAGCGCTATGATCAGAAAAGGGGAGCATTACCGCTCCCCTTCGTCACATTAAGCTATGTCTTATTTCTTCATCTTCTTGCGCATGCCCGCCAGTCACAACAGGCCAGAGCCACACATTTTCAGCTCAGCTTTTTCCTGAGCCCGACAAGACCAACCAGACCGGGGCCGAAAAGCCACAGCGCGGCAGGAATTGGTGTAGGCGTTACTGTCATACCCACGTCGCCACCGGAATGCAGGCTTTGCCCATTCGAGGTAAAAGTACCCAGTACGGAGAGTGAATATAAGCCGCCGGCAATTGAGCCGTTGCTGTTGGTACCGTTAAAGGAACTGCTGGTATAGGGACCTAAGGCACTGATTGCTGAACCTGTGATTCCACCATAAAGTTGATTGGTCGGATCATAGTAAGCCTGGAACACGTCGTTACCGCCACCCAGTGTTCCACCTGCTGTGAGCGTCACCCCGGCAGGTCCCGTTGTAAAACCTGTTTCGCTCAGTGCAATCTTTAGCCACTTACCACTGGTGGTGGGACCTGATGATATGCCAAAGTTAAGGTCCATCTCAGGGGCGGATAGAGAGCCTACCAGGGGAGAGCCCAATCCCACATTCTGCGAAAATGTCCAGCTGCCGAGAGTCCCATCAATCTTAATTATCTGCCCTGACCCAGGGACGGTCTCCGGAACGGTCACCGAATTGCCGTCGCTGTCCCACAACTTCATCTCGAAGGTGGCATAGGCTGTCGAGTTGATCGCAGTCAGAGCGACCATTGCCAAAAGCATAACAACGGCCATTTTCTTAGCTGTTTGCATGATATCACCTCCTTTCTATCGTAAATTCCTTTACTTCAGACCGCCATCTCAAGATGGCTTTGGCTTCAGATCAGAATATGTTGCTTATTAAACCAAAAAGCCCACCTCGCGAGCATATCGCTCAAGAAGGTGGGCTTTTTGGTTCCTCATATATACTTATAAGGTCAGCAGAGTACCCGCACAGCTTACTCATAGTAAACCACAAAACGCATTACAACATTATGACAACAGGGTTAAATTTATGTGAATTCTAACACCTCGGTGAAAACAAGCTCCCCCTCACAGGAGTAAGTTTTTTGGCAGTGATATGGCGGTTATTGTCAAGAATCATCCCGGCTATGGAGGGGATAGGCATACAAGAAACTTGCATGGATAAGGGGTTAGTATGGTATCATGATATTACTTGCTTAGGCATAACTATTGCTAGCTTCGGGCATAGCCGACCTCTTCGGTGGTTTTCGATGGGGCCGGGGATTTTGCTGACCTCTTACCAGGGACCAGAAAACCCGGACCAAAAACCCGGAGCGATCCGATGATCTGTCCGGGTTTTTCTTTCTGCGGAAAGCACAACGAGCAGGAAGAGTGCGTCCAGGTGTCGTGGAAGCCCAAGACCTAAAACGTCCCATTGCTCAAGCTGCTGCTCCTGTCGAACAGGTATCAACCTGCAACTTCAGAACGAAATGAAGGTTGCTCGAAGCTCGGTGGAATTCACTCCCGAGGATCGGCTATAATGCCTCTAACATTCTAATCGGTCAGAGATGAGGCCCCATCGCATCAGTGCAGCATACCGGCACGATGAGTCTGGCGGTCGACAATGTCTGTCAGGGAGGCCGTGTGCAACAGGTTATCGCGATCGTCAATCATAAGGGCGGGGTCGGGAAGACCACCTCGGCAATAAATATTGCTGCTTGTTGGGGCGAAATGGGAAAGAGAGTCCTTGTGATTGATCTCGACCCTCAGGGGAGCGCGAGTCTGTCCTTCGGCATCGATGACGATGGAAGCGCCCTCCTTCGTGCTCTTCAGCAGACATCCTCCCTACCTGTTCTCTCAACAAGGGCGGGAGGAGTAGACCTCGTGCCGGCAGGACGGGGGCTTGCGGAAGCGAGGCAGAGATTTGCTGGATATGCCGGAAGGGAACTCTTGATGCGATGCCTCAGGCATACGGAAGGATCATGGGACTTTGTCATCGCTGACTGTCCACCCAGTTTAGGAATTCTTACGATGAACGCCTTGAAGGCGAGCCCCCATGTCGTCATCCCTGTGGAAGCCAATTATCTCTCCTATGTGGGATTGATGCAGATGATGGAGGCAGTAAATTTGTTCCGATCGGAAAATCCAGCCCTCTCCGTCAGCGCCATACTCCCCTGCAGGGCTCAGATGCGGCGGCGCATACACAGTGAGTTTCTTGCGAAGATGGAGGAGCTTCTGCCAGGAGGGATTGGACCGACGGTCCGCGAGAACGTGTCCCTCGCCGAGGCGCCGAGGAGCGGGCTGCCGGCTGTGCTCTACTCGCCGCACTCACATGGGGCGCACGATTATCGGCAAGTCGCTCAATGGCTCCTGTACCGGATCGGATCGTAAGTGCCGTAAACACTTGAGCGCCGATCCTCGCTATTCCTCGTTTCCGCCGCCATATAACCCGCGCAAAAAGGCTAGAGGATTGTCCCTCCGGTCCTGCCCTTTGTTCTCATAACCATTCCTGAGACGGTCTTCTAACGTCCGGACAGTCTCGTGATCGTCAAAGGTCTTCGCAACGCACATGTGAGTGAGATCGACGAGGAGGGAGCAACAACGCAATGATACTACCAGAGACTCCGGCAAAGGAGTCTCGCAGCCTAGGAAGTGTTGAGCGACATCACAAGAGAAGAGAGACAATTGCTGACCTTCCCCGGCTTCACTATACCTCTTGTAATACAGGATACAGTCGTGTAACTCTTCTCCCAGGATCTGTTCGCACAACAGAGGAACAAACTCTTCTGCCACTGACGGAGCCAGGTAAGCATGCTCTCGGAGCAGGCGGGAAAGGAGGGTCGCCTGATAAGCCTTTACGGTGCAGGCAGTCTTTCTCGCAAGATCATCACTCAAGGGTTGAGCCGCACGATATCCGGCCGTTTCTTTCAAGGATTCGAGGCATGAATGAAACCACAGGCGCCTGACATCTTCCAGGTCATCGCAGAGGTTTGCAGTCAGGGCAGGCAACTCTCTGCGACGCCGCCGCGAATGAAACAGTCTTGAATAAAGTCTCATCTCAGTTTCCTCTTAAGCCCCATGGCTTCTTACCCCAAATAAACAAGGACTCAGGGAACTCCATAGAGTGATACACCGCCACGGGATTGACGGGGTCTTCCGCCCCGCTTGACGCGGCAAAGTGCCCGCGAACTGACTGAACTATACCAGATTATTGTTGCAGAATGATGAATCTCGCGTTAAATTTTCACTCCCTGCTGAAGGAGTCAGCTTTCATTGTTCACGGATCTTTAACAGTACCGTCATACTCCTGCAATGGTGCCCCGAATAGAATTATGAGGAGAACCCTTGCGTTGGTGGGATGAAGTCATGTGTCCTTTGAGCGTCAATAAGCCGAAACTCTGCAAAGCCGCCTTGTCATCGCTGATGATAGATCTCACATACTGCTCTACCCCTGCATGGCATGACAGATGTGTAATCTATGCGATCGAGTCGCGGCGGCACAGCAAGAGGAAGAGGCGGACCTCAGTGAAGGAGGCCCAAAAAGGATCGGAGCGGGTCGACGCGGGCATATGTTTCCTTTGCCGCAGGAGTACGGGCTGCAGATGCGATACCGGCGCGCCCGCGCCTCCATAAAAACCCTTTTCTCCCGTATGATATAATGGTGTGCTTTACGCCGTGTCTGCCTTTTGCAGATGACGGCAGTCGACGGCCTTTTTGACGGGGGTTGCGTGATATGAGCATATTCAAGATCATGGTGCTCGCGATCGTGCAGGGCGCTGCTGAACTGCTGCCGGTATCGAGTTCCGCACATGTCATTGTGGCAGAGAAACTCATGGGGCTTGATCCCACGCGCCCTGAAATGACCCTGCTGCTCGTGATGCTCCACACGGGCACCATGTTCGCCGTCATAGGGTTTTTCTGGAGAGCATGGAAGCGACATTTTTTTGCTTCCCGCAAAGTGTTTCTAACTTCAGCGAAATTCGTTGCCCTCGCCACAGTCTTCACGGCGGTGGCGGGCCTCTCTCTGAAACTCCTCATCGAGAAACTCTTTATGAAGGATCTCCCTCATGCCGAAATAGAGTTGCTCTTCGGAAATTTGGTTCTGATCTCGATCTCCCTTGCCACAGTCGGCATTTTGATCATCATCGCGGGATGGAAAGCCCATGAGCGCCGGGAAGCACCGTCGGCATTGGACACGAGGAGGTCGATCTGGATAGGGATTATGCAGGGTGTCTGCCTGCCATTCCGCGGCTTTTCCCGTTCAGGGGCGACGATCTCGACGGGGCTCCTCTTGGGGATCGAAAGAGCAAGGATAGAGGAATTCAGTTTTGCCCTCGCCGTTGTCCTTACTCCGCCCGTTATCGTCCGGGAAGTCCTGAGGCTCTTGAAGGCGCACCACATGAGCCCGTCAATGTCAGCAAGTATGATGAGTCTCTTCTACCCGAGTCTCCTTGGGATGGTATTGAGTTTTGGCACCGGTATCCTGGCCCTTCGCTGGTTGTCCGACTGGCTGGAGCGCGGGCGCTGGCATTTTTTTGGAATATACTGTCTTTGCGCCTCCCTTGCCGTTTTCCTCCTTCACGTCACACTCTTCTCGTAAGGCAGACCCTTCCCTGTTTTCGAACGAACCCCTCCGTCGGTCTGAGGTTGGCCCAGAGGTCTTTCAGCGGTTCCGCAAAATTTCACACAATTGTAATATTCTGTTAATTATCTGTTAACAATTGCGTTGTATGCTCTAAATCGTGAAGAGAGAAAAGAGAAAGATACTTTTCATCTGCGGCTCCCTCAACCAGACCACCATCATGCATAAGATAGCAAACCATCTCGTCGAACATGAATGCTTCTTCACCCCCTATTACGGAGACGGCATCGTGAAGGCTCTTACCGAAAGGGGACTGCTTGATTTCACGGTGCTCGGCGGACGGTTCAGGGAACATACCGAAGGGCATTTCCAGAAGCATGGCCTCAAGATCGATTACCGGGGTGAACGGAACTCCTACGACCTCGTGGTAACCTGTCAGGACCTCATTATCCAGAAGAACATTAGGGACAAGAAGATCGTGCTCGTGCAGGAAGGGATGACGGATCCCGAGAACGCTGTCTATCATCTCGTGCGCACACTGAGGCTGCCCCGGTATCTTGCGAGTACCGCGATGACAGGGCTTTCCCATTCCTACGAGAAATTCTGCGTTGCCTCCGAAGGATACCGGGAGCTCTTCGTGCGAAAGGGAGTTGATCCGAAGAAGATCGCCGTTACCGGCCTGCCCAACTTCGACAATATCGAAAGGCATCGTTTCAGTGATTTCCCGCACAAGAATTTCACGCTCGTCGCCACATCCGATGCGAGAGAGACATTCAAGCCCGACAACAGGAAGCGATTTATCAGAGAGGCGCAAGAGATCTCCAACGGCAGACCCATGATATTCAAGCTCCACCCCAATGAGAAGACCGAGCGCGCGAATGAGATCAAGAGGATTGTCCCCGAGGCCCTCGTCTTCCAGGACTGCGATATCAATCCGATGATCGCGAATTGCGATGTGCTGATCACCCAGTATTCTTCCGTCTCTTTTGTCGGCCTTGCCCTCGGCAAGGAGGTCCACTCCTATTTTGACAGGGAAGAGCTGAAACGGCTGCTGCCCATTCAGAACGGTGGCAGATCAGCCGAAAATATTGCGCAGGTATGCCGGGAGCATCTCGCATGAGGATACTTGGGGTTATCCAGGCCCGCTGCGGGTCCACCAGGCTCCCGGGAAAGGTCATGCTGCCCCTCGCCGGCAAGGCAGCGCTGGTCCGGCTCGTCGAACGGGTCCTGAGATCGGCTCTGCTGACGCATACCGTCGTCGCGACGACAACGGCATCCGAAGACGATGCAATCCTGAATCTCTGTGAACGCGAAGGCTTTTCCTGCTTCAGGGGCCATCCTTCCGACCTCCTCGACAGACACTACAGGACAGGCCTTGCCTTCGGAGCTGACACGGTCGTGAAAATACCCTCCGATTGTCCCCTCATCGATCCGAAGATCATCGACCGTGTTGTCGCCTTTTACGAAGGGAATCGCGGTTCCCTCGATTTTGTGAGCAATCTCCATCCTGCCTCCTATCCTGATGGAAATGACGTCGAGGTCATTCCCATGGAAGTCCTTGAGGCGGCATGGAAGGAGGCTGACAAGACCTTCGAGAGGGAGCATACCACACCGTTCATTTGGGACAACCCGGAGAGATTTCGTATCGGAAATGTCACGTGGGAAACGGGCTTCGACTACTCGATGAGCCATCGGTGGGTGCTCGATTACCGCGAGGATTATCAATTCATAGAGAGGGTATACGACGAACTTTACCCCCGTAACCCTTCGTTCGACATGAAAGAGATTCTTCAACTCCTCGATGAAAAGCCGCATATCCAGGAGATCAACAGGAGACATGCAGGAGTGATCTGGTACCGGCATCATGCCAATGAACTGAAGACAATAGGGCCTGCGCAGGCCGCATGGAAGGCTGGAGCGTGACGCAGCGCATGAGTAATATGAGCACGAGAAATGCGGAAGAGCTCCGGCTCAGAAAGGCATCGAGAAAGGTCCGGGAGCACATCTTACGGATGTCGGCCAGGGGGGGATGCTTTGTCGGCTCGGCCCTCTCATGTGCCGATGTCCTGCTCTTTCTTTACACAAATTTCTTGAATATCTCGAGAGAAACGCTCTGCGACGACAACCGGGACTACCTTTTTCTCTCCAAGGGACACGCCGTGCCTGCTCTCTATGCTGTTCTGGCAGAAACGGGCGTCCTCGATCCGGCCCGGTTGCATGATCATCTCAGCATCGCGGACTCAATCTACTGGCATCCGAACGCCGCTATCCCCGGCGTCGAATTTCACTCAGGCTCACTCGGACATATCCTTCCGGTGGCTGCGGGAGTTGCTATCGACTGCGCGATGAGAAGGCTTTCAAACAGGGTCGTCGTTATTCTCGGTGACGGGGAACTGAACGAAGGGTCCATATGGGAAGCGCTTCTCGTTGCCGCCAGCCAGGGGCTGGAGAATCTTGTCATCGTTGTAGACAGGAACAGGTTTCAGGCCAACTGCATGACCGAAGATCTTGTCCGTCTGGAGCCCCTTGCGGCAAAATTCGCGGCCTTCCGAACATCGGTGCGAACGGTTGACGGCCATGATTTCGCCGACCTTGCAAGGGTCTTCAGGGGCCTTCCCTTCGAAAAAGGTATGCCTTCCGTAGTCATAGCAGCTACGGTGAGAGGCAAGGGGCTCCCTGAGTTGGAGGGGCGCGTAGACAAATGGTTCTGCAATTTCTCTTCTGAGGAGGCAGAGATGCTGGCGGCGAAGCTCGTATGAAAAGCGGCGTGAAGGCGGAGAGCTATGCCGGATGTCTCAAGGATATCACCCTTGAAGACAGTCGCCTTGTGGTGCTGACCGCCGAAAACAGGGCCGCAATCCGTGAAATAACGGACAGCCTGGAAGGCCGGTTCATAGATGTCGGCATCGCAGAGCAGGCGATGATCGGCATTGCTGCCGGACTCGCCCTGCGGGGGAGAATCCCGGTCGTCCATGCCCTCGCCGCCTTTCTCACCATGCGCGGCTTCGAGTTCATCAGGACCGATATCGGAATTCCGGGACTTCCGGTGAAGCTCGTTGGGGGAGTTCCTGGATTCCTCTCTACCGCAAACGGTCCGACCCATCAGGCGATCGAGGATATCGCCCTCATGCGGTTAGTGCCGGCCATGCAGATATTCTGCCCTTCCGATGAGGCGGACATGCTCATAGGACTGAAGACAATGATCGACAGTCCCGCTCCATGCTATATGCGCTACAACGACCTCCATCCGGTGACCGATCATTCCCCGGCTTTCGAGATCGGAAAGGCCGAGGTAATCTCTCCCGGTGAGGACGTGATGATTCTCACTTACGGGATCCTCCTCAAAGAGGCGATCACCGCAAGGGAGATTCTTAAAACGAAGGGCATATCGGCGGGGGTCGTGAACATGCGGACCCTGAAGCCCGTCGATGAGGAGCTCATCGTGGAGGCAGCGTCGCGCCGTTCTCTCATCGTTGCCCTTGAAGACCATTTCCATTCAGGCGGACTTTATTCGATCATATGCGAAATTCTTACAGCGCGCAGGGTGCCTGGAAACGTTATGCCGATAAACCTGAAGGACCGGTGGTTCCGTCCGGCCCCGCTTCAGGACGTACTCTTCTCCGAGAGGTTCAGAGGCGAGGACATCGCCGAATCAATTGCCAAGGAGCTTGAAAAGCATGCCGAATACGCTCGATCTTAACCAATCCTTTCCTGAGATCACGAAATCTGATGAACTCTATCGCAGGGCCGTCGGCCTGATACCGGCCGCCACACAGACCCTTGCCAAGGGGCCGGGGCAATATGTTCGGGGGATAGCACCCAAGTACCTCGTAAGGGGAAAGGGAAGCCACGTGTGGGATGCGGACGGCAATGAATACCTTGACTTCACCATGGCCGTAGGCCCTCTCTCACTGGGGTACTGTTACGAAAAAGTGGACAACGCAATCAGGGCTCAGCTGGAGGAAGGGATTACCTTCTCGATGATGCACCCCCTCGAGGTCGAGGTTGCAGAGCTCATCAGGGAGATGGTCCCCAATGCAGCATGCGTGCGCTTCAGCAAGACCGGCGCCGACGTGACGTCGGCTGCGGTGCGGTTGGCCAGGGCTTATACGGGAAAGAACAAGATCCTCTGCTGCGGTTACCATGGCTGGCATGACTGGTATATCGGGGTAACGGACAGAAACAGCGGTGTCCCCCGATGCATTCAGGATATGACCCACACCTTTGCCTATAACGATATCACCTCAGTATTGGATTCGATCGATGACGACACGGCTTGCGTGATCCTTGAGCCTGTGGTCTTCGACGAGCCCCGCAGTAGCTTTCTTCATCATCTCAGAGATGCATGCAGCGCCACCGATACGGTCCTGATATTCGACGAGATGTGGACAGGCTTCAGGCTGGCAAAGGGCGGTGCACAGGAGTATTTTTCGGTCCGCGCCGATCTGTCCTGTTATTCAAAGGCCTTGGCAAATGGAATGCCGCTCTCGGTACTTGCAGGGAAGGGTGAGATCATGGAGCTCCTCGAAAGAGACGTCTTCTTTTTCACAACCTTTGGAGGCGAGGCCCTTTCCCTCGCAGCTGCCCGCGCAACGCTGACAGAGATACGAGACAGGGATGTTCCGACCTACCTTGCCCGTCAGGGCGAAAGGCTTAAGGCAGGCTACAACGAGCGAGCCGAAGCCCTGGGAATGGACTACACGAGATGCAAGGGATATCCCTCAAGGACGATCATTACCTTTGATGCTTCCGCAGGCGACCCCCTTGCCATGAAGTCCCTCATGCAGCAGGAATTGATCAAGCGCGGAGTGCTCTGGTCGGGGTTCCATAATCTCTGTTTCAGCCATTCTGATCGGGATGTGGACTATATGCTCGCCGTGTATGAAGCCGTCCTTCCCATTCTGCGGCAGGCGGTAGAGGAGCAGCGCGTGGCAGAGTATCTTCGGGGAGCAGCGGTGGAACCCGTCTTCCGGAAGACGGGGAATTTCGATATGAAACCGGTGGGGAGACGGCTATGAATAATGAAATAAGGGAGCTCTTTAGCCTGGAGGGGAGCGTCACGATTGTGACCGGTGCCCTCGGCCTCCTCGGCCGGGAGCATTGCCGCTGTCTTGCACAGGCAGGCGCCCATGTGATCGCAGCCGATCTTGCAGAAGAGCGCTGCAGGGAATTCGCCTCGAGTCTTCCGACGCCCTCGCGGGGATACTTTCTCGATGTGACTGATGCCGATTCTGTGCGATGGCTTCTTGACGCGGTCATGAATGAATTCAGCCGCATCGATGTGCTCGTGAACAATGCGGGGGTGAACGATATGTTCGAAGACCCTCTCCTCGCCCTTCAGGAATCCATGTTTGAATACTATCCTCTCCAGATGTGGAAACGGTTCATGGATGTGAACGTGTCGGGTGTCTTCCTCTGCTCACAGGTCTTTGGAAGCCAGATGAAGAAGCAGGGAAAGGGAAGCATCATCAACATTGCATCCACTTACGGTATTGTGGCTCCGGACCAGTCGCTCTACCGTACACCTGCGGGGGAGCAGGCGTTCTTCAAGTCCCCTGCCTATCCGACGAGCAAAGGAGCCGTCATCGCCTTTACCCGCTATCTTGCCGCCTACTGGGGACCTGCCGGTGTTCGGGTGAACGCCCTCTCGCCGGGAGGGGTCAGAAACGGACAGGATAGTTTCTTTGTTGAGAAGTACTCCAGTAAGACACCCCTCGGCAGGATGGCCAATCCCCATGACTACCGGGGTGCCCTCATCTTCCTCGCAAGCGACGCCTCGAGCTACATCACCGGTGAGAACCTCGTTGCTGACGGCGGGTGGACCATTATATGAGCGATGGAATGAAGGAAAGAGCGGGGAGAATAAGGCTCCTCCTTACTGACATCGACGGAGTCTGGACCGACACGGGAGTCTATTATTCGGAGCGGGGCGAGGAGATGAAACGATTTTCACTGAGGGACGGGATGGGTGTGGAACGGCTCCGCAAACTGGCGGGGATCGAGACCGGCATTGTCACCGGCGAAAACTCCGGCGCCGTCATGAGGAGGGCCGAGAAACTCGGGATCAGGGAGGTTCACCTTCAGGTCCAGGACAAGGAAGCGACGGTGAGTGAAATCATGAAGAGACGGGCGCTGATGCCAGAAGAAGTCGCATTCATCGGTGATGACACGAACGACATCGGTGCGATGAATGCGGTCGGCCTCTGCGCGTGCCCTGCCGACGCCGTGCCGGAGGTGCTTCAGATCGCCCATTTCGTTTCGACGAATAGAGGAGGCTTTGGGGCATTCCGCGAGTTCGCGGAAATGATTATTTCCCACATAACCAGGCCGGCATAATTAGGGAGGTACAATGAATCACGCAAGAAGAGTAAGGGTGAAGGACCGATTCATCGGTGAAAATGAACCGGTGTATATCATCGCTGAGATCGGCATAAACCACAACGGCTCCTTGGACCTTGCACTCCAGTTGATCGACGGCGCCCTCTTCGCGGGCTGTAATGCAGTCAAATTTCAGAAACGCACACCTGAGCTTTGCGTGCCCAAGTCCCAGTGGCACCAGGAACGGAACACCCCTTGGGGGAGGATGACCTATATCGAATACCGTCACAAGGTTGAGTTTTCCGTTGAGCAGTATGCGCGGATCGATGCCTATTGCAAGGCAAAAGGGATAGACTGGTTTGCCTCGTGCTGGGACGAGGAGTCCGTTGACGTTATCGAGCAGTTCAACCCTTCGATCTACAAGGCTCCGTCAGCCTCTTTGACCGACATCCCCCTCCTCAAGAAGATGAAGGCGACGGGAAAGCCCCTCATCATCTCCACCGGGATGTCAACAGCTGAGGAGATCGGTGAGGCTGTGCGTCAGCTCGGTACGGACAACCTCCTTATCGCACATTCCACCTCGGCTTATCCATGCAATGTCACCGAGCTGAACCTTCGGATGATCAGGTCTCTCCGGGAACAGTATCCTGAGACGCCTATAGGATACTCAGGGCATGAGGTCGGTCTCGCCCCGAGCTGGGCAGCGATCAGCCTGGGCGCAACCTTTATCGAACGGCATGTCACCCTCGACAGGTCAATGTGGGGGACCGACCAGGCGGCATCTGTCGAGATCATCGGAATGTATCGGCTCGTCAAGGACATCAGGGACATCGAGAAGGCGATGGGCGATGGAGTAAAAAGGGTCTATGAAAGCGAGATGAGTGCGCGGGGAAAGCTCCGCAGACAATTCGCGGAAAAGGAGCGCTGTCTGGCATGAGAATGCACTGGATCTATCTTGCTGCGGCAGGGCTTTTTGAGATAGGCTGGATATTCAGTCTGAAATTCTCTGAAGGCTTTACCAGAGTGGCGCCGCTTATTTCTTATGCCCTCTGCGGACTGGGAGCGGCCTTTTTCCTTTCTCAGTCTCTGAAAGAACTTCCCGTTGGATTGGCCTATGCAGTCTGGACCGGAACCGCTATTGTTGGCAGCAACGTGATTGCGGTCCTCTTCCTTGGCGAGCCCGCGAGTGTGGCGCGCATACTTTATGTCCTCATGATCGTGGGAGGTGTCGCAGGCCTAAGGCTTTCGACGTAGCATGGGAAGTCCTGTCGGGTGATGGCATCGGCGGTCTTTCACGAGAGGGCTTGCTCCATGGTGTGCATTCGGCCTCTCGCCGGTGATCGAGGCTGCCAAGGTGCTGCGGGAGGAGCGATCGAAGCAGCAGACAGCAGCGCTATGAACCCTCCCCTTGCACGCATAAGCCAATCCGGCCTATGATCATACTGTGTGATCATTTTTTTTGTATATAATAGATGTATGCAAGGAAGAGGAATGATCCCTTTACTCATAATTCTTCTCCTGGCTTCTCAATCCTTTGCCGAACCTGCCGAGCCACGCGTTAATACAAAAGAGCTGGAGACCAGGATCCATGAGCTGATCAATATCGAAAGGCACCATGCGGGACTGAGGCCCCTCGCACTGGATGCAATGCTCACCGCCATTGCAAGGGGACATAGCCGGGACATGGCTGAAAGGGATTACTTCTCCCATAGAAGCCCCGAGGGAGAGGACTTCCTCTCGAGATATAAGAAAAAGGGTTTTGTCTGTTCAGTGCGTGTTGGCCAGCACATTTATGGGGGCGCCGAGAACATATCTCAGAACAATCTCTTCTCTTCAGTCACATACATGGACACGGGGGCCCATTACTCCTGGAACAGCCTTGAAGAGATCGCCCGTTCAACGGTCAGGGGCTGGTTGAAAAGCCCCGGGCACAGGGAAAATATCCTTCAGCCCGTCTTCAGGTCCCATGGCATAGGCGCCTCCATAAAAGACGGGAAGGTATATATCACAGAGAACTTCTGCTGAAGCCGCGTTTGGCCCCCGGAGAAAAGACGGGTGAATAATCAGGGTTAAACCCATTTCACCGCGGGCTCCTCCTTTTGAGGCCTCTCAGGATGGGCCGTGGGATACCCAAGAAGGATGGGACCGAATATTGTCTCGTCATCCTTGAGATCGAGGATCCCTTTTACCTCCTCGTCATCAGTCACCATGGAGCCGAAGCCGACCCAGCAGCTTCCCAGCCCCAGGGAATGAGCGGCGAGCATCATGTTCTCGCAGGCAAGCGGACAGGAATGGTCGGCGTAACGCCCCGATCCGATAACGAAGATGATCACCGGAGCGGAGTAGTAAACAGGATCGGGCAATTCATTGAGCCGCCGGGTG
The DNA here is from genome assembly GCA_035686305.1 of Thermodesulfovibrionales bacterium. Lineage (NCBI taxonomy): Bacteria > Pseudomonadati > Nitrospirota > Thermodesulfovibrionia > Thermodesulfovibrionales > Thermodesulfovibrionales bacterium. Next base: position 52,501 of record DASRZP010000002.1, read on the forward strand.
ATCGTCTCATACCTCACAGGATCGGACTCCCTCACCAGATCGAGAATCCTCTTTGCGTTCGGAAGGGCAGCCTTGAGCAGCTTCTTCTTCACCTCAGGGTCTTCAATGACCACGAACCTCCATGGCTGGCTGTTCATTGCCGACGGGGCTTCGTTGCCTGCGTCGATGATCAGATCGACGATATCGCGGGATACCGGTTTTGACTGATAGGACCTGATTGACCTTCTCGTCCTTATCGCTTCGATGATAGCGTTCATACGTTCCTCCTTCTGTTTTCTCACATTATATCAGACTGCGTGGAGCCGGTCAGACAATCAAGGAGCGACACTCCCATCGGGCTTCTTGTCATAAACCTTAACACCTGGCGAGTACCCCGCCGTGACAAATATAAGACGGGTCCCTTCGGCAAGAACATTTCGGACTTGCTTAAGATCATAATTTATGCTATAAAGAATTCATAACTCATTCCTTTCAAGGAGGCGATATGGCAAAGGCTATGACGAAGTCTCAGATTGCTGACCACCTGGCAAAGAAGGCGGACATCAAGAAGGTGCAGGCCGCAATGGTTCTTGATGAAATTGCGAAGCTCGCTTACAAGGAGGCGAAGAACTCTTTCACGCTTCCCGGCATTGGAAAGATTGTGCTCATGCAGCGGAAAGCGCGTGTGGGGAGGAATCCTCAGACGGGCGAGGCTATCAAGATACCGGCCAAGAAGGTCGTGAAGTTCAGGGTTGCAAAGGCAGCGAAAGACGCCATCCTCGGCAAGAAATAAGTCTTTCAGCTACCGTGGTTGGATAGATCACCCTCGGCCTCTCTTATCTTACGAGGGGGCTGGGAGGCGTTCCCTGAATCAATGCAATCATACTGATGGTCTCCTGAGGAACTTCGCAAGGGCTCCGGGGAGGACAGGTGTACACCGGGAAGAACGGGCGTGAGCGGAGAAAGAGGTTATGGTGAAGAGTGAAAAGACCATTGAACGAGTGGATGAACTCCAGACATGGGAAGAAGAGAGCGGTCTCCTCGATTTCCTTTCGAAGGTCAGTGAAGGGGTAAAAGAGTTCGACAGAACCTTCGCCTTTGGACTCACCTATCTGATTACCCCTCCCGGAGAAATAGACGGGAGCACGGCGCCCACAGGTAATATCGGTTTTGTCGTTGTCCGTGACAACACCATGCTCACGGGAAGGGCATACTGTCTTTACACAATGCTCAGCGGGAAGATCCTTTCAGGATATATCGGGCTCTATTCAGACGGTAAGATAGAAACGCACAGAGAGCTGAAACCCCTGAAAGATTTTACGCAAGGAAAAGCGACTCTCTATGATTGGTTAAGGGAGCTTATCAAGGCGTCCTGCGACAAGAGTTTTTGAGGCCCGGCTTGCAGCGGCGGACATTCCATGGCGATGAGAAGCGGGTCCTCTCCGGACCTCTGCTGAGTTTCCGGATAGCATGCGCTTGTGACACAGAGTTCTTTCAATAGGAACTGCTTCGGTTCTTCGATGCCTTTCGATAATGTGCGAAGACCGACTCGAAACACTCAGGCTTCCCTCCTCATCGTGTAACCCCCTCTCTCAGGCTGGACACCATCGTTACGCCCTGTTCTGGTGCTTAGGGATCAGCAGGCTCCGAAAGGGATGGCAACGCTCGACGTCATAAAGAAGTTTATCGAGTCCAGCTGGATCATCGAGAAGGCCGCGAGGGGAATCCTTGAAAGACTCCCCCTGAGGTTCCGCTACGGGATATCCTACGGTCCGACCTTCAGATACTGGCTCGGCTTCCTGAAGGAATGCGAAACGTGGGATAGGGCAAGGCTTGAGGCCTATCAGGTTGAAGAATTGAGGCACTTCCTGATCCATACCGGAAAGAACGTGCCCTATTACCGGAAGATCTTTGCCGAGTATGGGTTCAGGCCTGAGAAACTGCACTCTCCGACAGACCTTCAGAGTTTGCCCTATACAGACAAGGAGATTGTCAGGGATAATATCGGGGCTTTTGTTGCCGAAGATGTCCCGGTCAGATCACTCTTTAAGAAGACCACAAGCGGCTCCACTGGCATACCATTAACAATCTATTCGGACAAGGAAGCAGAGGAAAAGCACTGGGCAACCGTTGCCTATTCCTGGAGCAAGACTGGCTACTCGCCGAAATCAAGGATCGTCATGTTCTGGAACAGCCGTCAGAGGATGAAACGCTACGGCAACACTTTGCTCCTTTCCCGTTACTTTTTTGATGACGAGCCTCTCCAGCAAGAATTTGCCTCCCTCATGAGAGCCTTTGGGCCTGAAGTCGTTTATGGCATCCCCTCAGCCTTATATGCCTTTTCAACCTTCATGAAGGAAAGAAACATAGCACCCTTTGAGAATATAAAGGCCTGTATCGTTGAGAGTGACACCCTCTACCCGTGGCAAAGAGAAGTGATCGAGGAAATGTTCCATACCAGGACATTCACCACCTACGGTCTTGTTGAGAAGGTACTCCATGGCTTCCAGTGCATGGAGACACAGACGTATCACATCTATCCGCAATACGGCGTTCTCGAGGGCCTGTCCATGGGAGACAACCTGTTCGAGATTGTGGGAACGGGCCTCATCAATTACGCACTTCCCTTGATCAGGTATAAGACCGCGGATTTGGGAACGCTGCGCACCGCGGGAAAATGTCAGGGATGCAAGAGTGATTACCCGTGCCTCGATTTAGCCATGGGAAGGGTACGGTATCTCCTCGTCGGCAAGAGCGGGGCCCTCTATTCTCCCTTGACGGTGGGGGTTGATTCGGATGTCTTCGACCATGTAAGAATATTTCAGTTCTACCAGGATACCCCGGGAAAGGTTCTCCTCCGTCTTGTGAGAAAGGACTCCTTCTCCGATTCAGATCTCCGGAAGATCAGAAAGGTGGTTGTTACGGACATTGGTCTCGAGGGGAGGGAGAGTGACCTTGAGGTTGAAATGGTCTTTGTTGACCATATCGAGAAGATGCCGTCGGGGAAGTTCGCCATGGTTCACCAGATGCTCGATGTCCGTGCCTTTGCCGGACACCCTTAGCTTCCGATGCGGCCCGAAGAGTGCTTCAGGTCCGGTGATGAGGCTTCGTGCAAGAAAGGAATCTTTTCAGAAAGGGAGAGAGCAGCGGCAGGAGTCTGATCTGTTCTTTTACATTGAGAAACCGAAATCCCCGAATATATGCCAGGCAGCTGTCTGAGCCGCAAAGACACCTGAAGGGAGCGGACAATGCAAACTCTGTCGTACAATAGTGAAACGTCAATTCTTCACCTTCCTCTATCTCTCTGAGGGCCCGAAAGGTAAAATCGTCAAAACAGATATACCCTGACGGATTACAGCTGTGATTGAGATAGTAGACACCGCTGAGAGGCTCATAGTAAATGTCCTGATCATATCGAATGGTATAGGCTGTGGAACGGTCTGTTTTTCTCGAAATGTTCTTCAAGGACAGGATGATCTGATCCTTTCGAATATTGCGGGTCGCATACCGGGCATATTGTCCCTTGCCCCGCTTCCATTCTCTTATCTCATCGAGGACCTTCTTCAGGGGTGTCCTATATATGTCGTCAAGCTCTCTCATGATAAAAAATTATAGCACAGGGATTGCTTCGGGAAGGACGGCCGCAAAGGTTTTACCGGGCGCAATAACGGATGCCGGTTCCCGAAAAGGCTACGGACGAATACTGCTCGCAAAGGCTGAGACATTTCATGAAGCCACAATCTCCCCTGGAAAGGTATAATACAGTATCATGTGAGACGATGAGTCCTTTCGAGGTTCTCAAAAAATTCATAAGGTCGTCAACCATAGCGGAGAATTGGGCCCTCAATATCTATGAGGGGTTGCCGCTCGCTCTCCGTTACAGGATATGTTGCGGACCCGGGTTCTTTCGGTGGCTCTCCTTTCTAAAGGAATCGGAGGAGTGGGACAGGGAGAGGTTCGACGCATACCAGTTCGAACAGACAAAGAATCTCCTTGATCACGCAATGAAGAACGTCCCTTTCTACAGAAGACTCTTCCCCGATGTTTCTTTCTCTCCCCTGAAAATGCAGAGTCTCGATGACTTACGAACCCTTCCCTGCCTCACCAAAGAGACGGTAAGGGACAATCCCGCTCAGTTTGTTGATGAGCATCTGGCCCCAGACTCTCTCAGAGAAAGACAGACGAGCGGTTCTTCCGGTATACCCCTGACTATGTATGAGAACAGAGAAGCCGTGGCCGCCTTCCATGCTTTCAGGGCTAACCTGTTAGCGAGGATAGGCCACAGCACCAGGTCAAAAGAGGTGATGCTCTGGTCTTCCATAGAGGTTGGAAGGACCAAGAACCTCCCTTTTCTCAGATACGGCAATAAACTGATTCTTTCCATACGGTATCTCTCAGGGGCCTGGCTTTATCAATTCTCCGATATGATAAGAGAGTTCGATCCTGCGTTTATAGCCGGGTTTCCCTCTGCCCTATCAGTCCTTTCATCCTTTATAAAGAACACGAATCTCAGTTCGGGCAAAAAACCCCGGGCCGTTATATCCTATGCGGAAACCCTCTATGACTGGCAACGGACGCTTATTGAGGAGGCCTTTGGCGCAAGGGTATTTTCGATGTATGCCATGACAGAGCTTTCGACGATTGGGGCAGAATGCGAGTGCTCCACTCGCCTTCACCTCCATCCTGCATATGGTATGACAGAACTTACGGATGCCCTTCCAGGTTATAGAGAGATAGTCGCTACGGGATTCACGAATTATGCCATGCCTCTCATACGGTACAAGACAGGCGATCTGGTGAAGGGTCATGAAGAATTCTGCTCGCAATGCAACCGCCCCCATAAGAATTTCCCGTCACTTGAGGGCAGGACGGACGACTTTCTCATCGGGAGTGGTGGCGAGGTCATTCCGCGTCTCATGCCATGGATAAAGACATTTCCGAATACGAAGCAGTTTCAGTTCGTTCAAGAAGAACCCGGGAGGGCCTATCTCAGGATCGTAAGAGGGAAAGCCTTCTCCAAATCTGATACTCTCACCATCAGGTCTAAACTTGACGAGATGCTTGGGCCCATGAAGGACGCTATCGAGATAGAACTCGATTTTGTCGATGAGATCCCGAAAAGACCCTCAGGGAAAATGAAGCTCGTCGTGCAGAGACTGAAGATAAGAGATTTTCTGGAGGTGTGAGCCCTGCTAACCCGCAATCCCCGGTGAAATCAGGAACGCGGGGATTGCGGGTTCTCCACTTCTTAATGAGGCCTCCGGCCTACTTCTCCTCCTTCTTTTCATGCTCTTTGTTCTCTTCCTTCCTCTTCTTCCTGCCGGTCAGATAGGCTTCAACGGGTCTCCAGCCAAAGGACGCCTCCTTCCCTGCCAGACTCAGAAGTCCGTTCACTGCCGCAACACCAAGGGCGAACAGAAAGGCCACGGGAAGAGCTGCGATATAGGCCAATCCTACAAAGGGTGCCGTCGCTATCTTCCGGATCGTCTTCATCGTGCTGCCCTGTCCCAGTTCCCTCCGGTACTCCCTATCCTCCTTTGCCGTGGTCACCATGGACTTGAAGGGCTTCGGCTTC
>DASRZP010000003.1 GCA_035686305.1 Thermodesulfovibrionales bacterium
AAATGCACTTGGCCTTATTTTATGCTCTTTCAGACGCTATACGAGGCTGGATATCATTAGGTAGGCAATTCAATGGCTAAATTGAAGTGCAATTCCAATTACTTACGAGACATGGGAGATCCATCGGCGAAAGTCGGGTCAAAAAAAGTGCAAGGCAAATAAGATATGAGCGAAAAGATTTACAATCTCACAGATGAAGACTTCTCAGGACTAAAAGAGAAGGGGAGAGTATCATGACTGGTACACAACAAAAAAGCAGTGCCGATAATAAGCTATGCTCTATATGCGGAAAAAGATTCCCTGCAGCCGAGTTCTCTTACGGCCGGAGAGATAACAGGTCATACTGTCAAAAATGCAATAAGGAGGAGAAGGAGGCTTATCGGCAGGGAGGCGTTGAATCCGCTCGTGAATATAGGGCACGTAAAAGAGCAGAATGGAAATCGGCTTAATCAGATACGGCGCTTGGCCGAGGCTTTCTGAAGCTTTCATCCCCTGCAAGCGAGGCACAGGCTTAGAGGAGCGAAGGCATTAGACGATTCGAAAAAAAGTCTTGCGAAGAAGATTGCCCTTTGTACCTCGCATAATGGTCAGGTTACTCCGCGGTCTCAGGTACTGTGAGGACATATCATTTGTTATGTCCACAAATCACCTTTCTTATGAACACAAATCTCGGTCGTACTCGAACCCATCTCTGTCTAACTTTCCGGCCCGGTAAAATGAAAGGATTTTGTGAACAGTTGTCGGCGGCTGCTTCGTGGCCTTGGCGATTTCCCGGATCGACAGACTCGGGTTCTGTTCGAATGTCTCGATGATTTTCCTCTTGGCGATTGGTGCAAGGCCCTTTCTGCCGAGTTTCTTGCCCTTTCGCCTTGCATTGTCAATCCCCGCCTTTACACGCTCCCTTATGAGTTCCCGCTCGAACTCCGCCATGGCGCCGATTATATGAAACATAAGCCTCCCCTGAGGCGTAGTAAGGTCTAAATTGTCTTGAAAGGATATAAACCCTATCCCGAGGCCTGAAAGCTCATCCAAGGCTGTCACAAGCTGTTTAAGCGACCTTCCGAAGCGGTCAAGCTTCCAGACAAGGACAACATCAATCTGACGCTTTCTGGCAGCATCCATGAGACGGTCAAGCTGAGGACGGCGCTCTTTCGTCCCGGAGATCCCGTTATCCACATATTCGCCAGTGATGGTAAAGCCCCTCCTTTGGCAATACTCCCGGAGGGGTGCAAGTTGCAATTCCGGGTCCTGACCTTTGTCGTGGGTTGAACAGCGGGCGTATAATGCGGCTCTTTCCTTCTTCATTTTCGTTCTCTTCCCCTTTGCCATCTTAGGTACCATGGTACCTTGTTATACATATTATCAAATGCTTGATATGTTGTCAAGATAATAAGTTGCCTTGTTATCATATTCTGGATTAGAATGAGAATATGAAAAGAAAGAAGGTTAAGAAAAAACAGACAGGCGTTAGATTGGAGCCCGAGCAGATAAAGGCGGTCAAATACCTTGCCGTGGATACCGATCGCACGTTCACTTCTCTTGTGGCTGAAGCAGTTGATGACCTGCTAAAGAAGCATCAGAAGAAGACTAAGTAGCTCCCTGCGGCTCTCCCGGTGCATCTTTCGCCCCACAGGCGGATGCGGTTTCGGCTCTCGTGGCCGTCTTTAATCTCATCCTTGGATTCTTCAATGGCGCAGCACTGAGGAAAGGAACGGGAACTCCTGGGTTGCTCGGCATCATGTCTCCTGCCTTGCTTTCTTCTTGACTGTACTTTTTTTGTTCTTTATACTTTACCCATAGAGAAGCAATATCTTATCAAAGATTGATGTAGCCTATACTGATTTCAAACGCAATCGCCGAAAGGAGCCATAAGATGATATTCCTGGTTCACTTGCTCATCACCATGATTGCCATCCTGATCATCTCCTACGTTTTCCCTCAGATCATGAAGGCCGACAGTTTCATGGCAGCTCTGGTGGCGGCTTTCGTTCTGGGCATCGTGAACGCCGTCCTCCGCCCCGTCCTGGTATTCCTAACGTTGCCCATTACGTTGCTGACACTGGGAATCTTCCTGTTGGTCATCAACGGATTGATGCTCCTGATCGTGTCTGGACTGGTTTCCGGGTTCAGGGTGAACGGGTTCTCCGGTGCGATTCTGGGTTCTATGTTAATCAGCCTGGTGAGTTGGATTCTCTCCTGGGGCATTCGGCCCTGATGACGCTGAATTGCTGTTTATTTTCGCTGGAGACCTCTTTTTAATTTCCATTATATTAATCTCCGTTTCTACATAAACGCTTGATCGGTTCGATTCCCACGGACTATCAGTTTCCAAAAAAACCTTTGAGTATGTGGCAAACGCGCAACAGTGCGGACTCCAGGAAGTGGCCAAATCACTCTTCGGGTAAGGGTCTGATATCGGCTTCTGTGATGATACTTTATTCTTGTCCATTAACGGCCCCAGGTTGCCCCCAGACGTGTGTAGATTACTTCCTCCCTTCATAAAGCATGGAATGTGCCTTGTGTTTCTGCCAGTTCTTAATATAAGTCTTTGCGACCTCTCCTGATCGGAGAACGATAAGGTTCTCTGCATTTTTGTCTTCCGCAGCCTTCGTAAAGTTGAAGCTGCCGGTGATAACCACTTCCTTGTCTATGATCATTATCTTATTGTGAGCTATGGCGTGCTGTGAATCAATGTAGGTGAGAATACCCATATGGGCCTCCATCGACAATTAAGCGATCTGTGAACCCTCATGAAGTTGTAATGAGCAAAATATAAGGCCAAGGATGCCTTTAAGTTTTCCAACTTCTTTGAGAAGGCGTTAGTTAAGCGAGTGAATCTTCTTAACTGCATTCTCATGGTCAAATTGTGCCTTTCTACGTAGGAAGTAGAAATATGGCTTTCATCGGGATTGCCTTGTATGATCGTGGATATGACCTCAGATACCTTCGGTGGGGAATAGCGTCCAGGCCCAGGGTTCACAGAAGCATAAAGTTTTGTCTGCATAGCATAGTTGATAGCAAGCCCGAATTGTTCTTCAACGGCATTCAAGATTACTTCAAAGAATTATTGAAGGTGCATTAAACTCTCCATTATTTCCGCTCGACTATAAACAATTACTCGAATCAAATTAGGACACTACCAGCCTTCCCGAGAACTTGACACCCATGGTAAATGGTGATACGGTTAAATCAGAAGAAGTGAATGCCTTGGGACGGGTTAAGGCTTAGAATCAAGTTACATGGATCAGTGGCAGGAGTTGGATGTGGTGAGCAAGCCTCCAGCAGCGAGGAGGAAGCCTAAAGCATCTACCGAAGCCTCAACAAAAAAACTGTCTAATGCATACCCGGAACCCAAGGTGTTGCACTTCTTGTTTTATTATTCGACCGCTCGATACAGCCCGGGGACTAAGCAATATCGAAAAGCGGATGCGCAATAACTTGTCTCATGAGAGGTGTTTCAGGTATTCCGACCCTGCTGAAAGCAGTTTCCACCCATACGTGTCTCCCATGCTGCTCACGTAGCCCCGTTCTATCGGTTCACCCATAGCATCATTGAATGTTTCATCATCGATATCCCGCCACAGGTGTCTCTTTAGCAATACCAATTTTACGGACAGATAATCATCCCTCTTGATTTTGAAATACCCCCTGGGACAAGCTGGGGTCTTCCTTCCTATAATCTGTTATTAATGAAATTCAGGGTGGCATGATCATCACCTGTATGTGGGTAACACCCGACTACATTACACGAGCACTCTTTTGACGGGGCAAGAGTTTCTGGTTGAACTCCGATTTCACACCTTGACATGCAGCATTGGCAAACCGAGCCTTTGCCTTTTGTTCTCCCCCTTGAAAAGATCCGTCTTTCGCTCCGGTGTGTCCCCTCTCTCTCCCTCGTGCTGTGACTGGAGCTTCGTAGGCAGACTTGCGGCGTGTTGGATAGCGTATTTCCCGAAGCGCTGCGAGAGCTGATCAACGGTGTCATATATCCTCGACATCTTCTCAATGCGTGCCGTGTTATCAAAGAGTGTATACTGTATCTTGTCCTCTGGCATTAATCCTGAAAGGACAACACCAGTCTGCCGGTAGAGAACCCCGGTCTGGTAAAGACGCCTGAAGCCCTCACCCAAAGGCCCAAAAAGGTCTGAGGGAAATGCGGTGGGGTGGCTCAACTTCAATTCAATCCCTGTATCCCTGAACTCCTGAGTCCTGAGAAACACGATAAGCCGTGTCGCGGCAAGCCTGTATCTCCGGGCCTTAATGCAGGCGCCTTCGAGATTCTTTGAGATCTGGGCAAAGATAAAGGTCTCGTCGCACGATGCAGGGGTGAAGGTCTTTGCCTTGCTTATTGACTGGTAGGTGCTCTTCGTTTCCGTGACGACGGGATAGACTGACCTTCCGTTCAGTTCGTGCCAGATCTCCTGATAGGGCTTGGACAGGTGTTTGTCTATGAACGCTTGATCTTTCCGCGCAAACTGCAAGGCGGTCGTTATCCCGAACTTCATGAGGAAGGCCGCAGTGTTAGGGCCGATGCCCCAGACCTTTTCGAGCGGCAGTTTCTCCAGGTACGTGTGAATGTCCCTGCCGGGAATGAGCGTCAGGCCATGGGGCTTGTTGTGTTTTGAACCTATCTTCGCGAGGACCTTCGAGAGGCTTACGCCGACCGAGACGCCGATCCCAAGTTCACGCTCCACGGTCTCCTGCATCTTCCCGGCGATCATGCCGTAGGGGCCATGAAAGGACCTGCGAAGGCCGGTGAGGTCGACAAAGGCTTCGTCTATGGAGTATTCCTCCACATCGGGGGAGAAACGCCTCAATATCTCGAACATGCGGACCGAGAAGAGGCTATAGGTCTCGTAGTCTGAAGGAAGGATCACGGCTTCTGGGCAGACCTTCTTCACCTCAAAGAGTCTCATCCCCCGCTGCACTCCCCTGGCTTTGGCCTCGTAACTGGCGGCAGCAACGATCCCCCGCTCTTTGCCGGTTATGACGGGCTTCCCCTTGAACTCGGGATGTATGGCCTGTTCACAGGAGGCAAAGAAGGCGTCTGCGTCGAGATGAAGGATCGCCTGGGGCCAGGAGCGTACGGTTAGCGGCTGGAGTTCCATGGAGTCCTCATAATGAGATTACTTGTACTTCCTCACAACCGCGGTAACGACACCGGCGATCCTGAGCTCCTTCCTAGCCCTGATGGGTTTATAGTCGGGATTTGCGGGTATGAGGGCCACGCTCTCTCCCCGCTTCCTCAGGTATTTCATCGTCCATGCGCCGTCGACCTCGGCTATGACGATATCCCCGCTCTTCGGGGTCTGCGACTTGTCGACGATCACCATGTCACCGGGAAGTATGCCTGCCCCGGACATCGAGTCTCCGGACACCTTAAGGAGAAACGTTGCCTGGCGATTCTGTATGAGGAGATCGTCGAGGGACAGAGTGTCTGCCAGTTCCTCCTCCGCAGGGCTCGGAAAACCCGCTTCCACGGTCCCCAGTACCCTGACCGAGCCGGCTATGGACTTTGGTATGAGCCTTCCCTTCTCGTCTCTTTCAAGGATGCCGATATCTTCAAGTCTGTTGATGAGTTTAAAGACTGCGTTCTTCGAGCGCAGGCCTGCCATCTCCCCGATTTCTGAAAAGCTCGGCATCCTACCCTTCTCACGATAGAAAGCAGATATGTCTCGTATCCGGGACCGAAGTCTATCTTTCTTCACATTCACTGTCATGGTTTCATTATAGGTGAACGATAGTTCACTGTCAAGAAGGGATTGATAAAACACTATCCTTGATTCTAGACGGGCGCATTGGAGAGGGTGGGAGGGCTTTAGAGGGCCAGGGCACAGTCAGTCTGGTGACATCCATTTATTGATTCCGGAAGGAAAGCGGAAGGAAAAACTTACCCCTTGAATTGTTTTATTTCAAGGGGTTTAATGGTGGAGGCGGCGGGAATTGAACCCGCGTCCGAAAGCACTACTCTCAGGCTTCTACATGCTTATTCTGCCTTTTGGTTCTCGGATGATGGGCCGCCGGCAGAAGGGCTTTCCATTATCCCATCCCCCTTTGTCTTGCCACGGGTCCGGGAGAGATACCCGCGGCCAGCCTGCTGCCTTACGCTGCAGATGAAACACAGGCGATTCCAGTGCAGCGTGCTGCTATTGGTTAAGCAGCCAGTGCCAGTTCGTTATTGGCGTTTGTGTTTGTTTCCACCTTTTAACGTGGTGATGGAGCCACGGCATGCCACCTGAGCCTCATAACCCCCGTCGAGCCCTTTCGCCCCCGACTGATAGGCATTGCCCTAATTAATTATACCATGATTGACCGAACTAAGTCCTCCATTACGGCCATCATTCACCATCAAAGAAAGCCGCGCTTTGCAAGGCATGTGAAACGCCGGGAAGGTGAGGCATGCGAGTACTTCGGAAAGCAGGATGCCTGAAAATGGGCGAATCCGTTGTTCTCATGCCGACAGATTGGTGGTCGATTCTGGTATGGCCGGTCGGCGCCTAGAGCGACATCTTCTCAACGGAATTATGCGCCTGTATCGCATGTATAAGTGAAGCGCCGCCGCGGACGGCAGAGGCAACATGAACAGCCTCTGTAATGTGTTCGAGGCTCATCCCCTCTTCCAGGCAGCTCCTGGAATAGGCGTCGATGCAATAGGGGCACTGGACGGCATGGGCAACAGCGAGCCCTATGAGCACTTTCTCTCGTTTATTGAGGAGACCGGGTTCAAGGGCAGCGCCGTACCAGGCCATGAATTTCTGGAAAAGCTCTGGATTGTGCTTGCCCACCTCTCCGAACCGGTCGAGGTCTTCGTCCTTATAGTATTCTGTCAT
>DASRZP010000004.1 GCA_035686305.1 Thermodesulfovibrionales bacterium
TTATTACTCAGTTCCTACGGAATAAATAGACAGGGGGGAACCCCATCCGAAAGCTTCAAGGGGTTTGTTGAACGCGAAGGGAAGACTTTCCCTACGGAGAGTCGCATGCGAGGTCTTCAGTTATTACGGGGTGCCTGAGAATGTTGCCAAGGTATCGTCAGAAAGATGAGAAACAGGGTATATACGGCGAGGTGCCGGCGGGCGCTTCATAAGCCTTCAATGGATTGTCATTCAGGGCAGGCAAGCGGTTAAGCAGCGAACGAAAAACCATCAGGTTTTCCTGCGGTATTTCCTGTGGTATTCTCAGTGGTCTTTCCATCAGGTTTGCCCGTGGGGATGGAAGGGCTTGACCGGTAGGATTCCTTTCCTCTGGTTCTGGCAGAAACAAATAATGAAGTTTGTTCGTCGGGAACAAGGTCAGAGTCGATTACCTTGTTATCTTTGTGACACTATTGGATTCGAGAGACAGGCGATTTCACAAGATTCAGCCAACGACAATTCAGTTTCCTTATGATAGGGCATAAGTATTTCACATTGCATCCAACTTCTTGTAACTGCTGGTTCTTCCGAATTATCTTTTAATCGTGATAAAATACGCAGGAAATAAGGATAACTCTTCTGAATGGTATGGGAACAATTGTGGGACTTCCGAAAGAAATCTCTGATCTGATAGAACGCTTTGAGCGGAACCGGGAGTCCTATATGTCCGGCCAATACAACGAGACACAGCTCCGGCGCGAGTTCCTCGATCCTTTCTTCACTGCCCTGGGCTGGGATGTAGACAACAAACAAGGCTATGCAGAGGCATATAAGGACGTAATTCACGAAGACGCGCTTAAGATTGGTGGTGCAACAAAGGCCCCGGATTACTGCTTCCGCATAGGTGGCGTCAAGAAATTCTTCGTCGAAGCAAAAAAGCCCTCGGTCAACCTCAAGGACGATGTAAGCCCCGCCTTTCAGCTCAGGCGCTATGCTTGGTCTCCGTGAGGAGAAAATTGAAAGCATGGAGGATGAAGATATATGAAAAGAATTAGTAAGTTGCCTAAGATTGCCGATCCGACTATCGAGCAGGTGTTTGAGGAGTTTTTGGCTGAACAGTCAAAGAAACTGAAGCCCAAGACCACCGCCGGTTACAGAGACGTAATCCAGTTGTTTAAGGATTGCATGAACAGCTATGCCTATCAAAGTCTCTCGAAGGCAGAGGCAGCGCTTTTTGACAAATACTATAATGCTCATGGTCAGCAGCATAGAGAATTCTGCCAACTTTTTGGTCCGGAAAAAATTGCTGAAAACACGGGAGAGTTCCTCGGTTATTTTCTGATTCGCAAGGTAATGGCCGGCGGCGATTTCAAACGCCTTGCCGGCACTGTAATCAAGAAGCTCTCAAAATGGCTCGCTGAAAAGTCATATATCTCAGAGGAAGACGCCACTTTGGGCGAAGAAAAAGGCTCGTCTGCGGCAAGAGACCTCCCCAAGGCTGAAAAGGCCGGAAATATTCTTTATGAGTCTGCGGAGTATACGGACTTCGAGACGGATGAAATAGCCGACGCTGATTACCATGACTTTGACCACTACACTATAGCGAAAATCGAGCCTGGGAAATTATGGCTTGAAGTTTATACTGAGAAAGGTAAGAGTTCTGTTGGTCCGATAGCAGTGCCGAAAGAGGCCACTGAGCTTCTTGAAGCAGGCTGGGATATCAGTTGCGCCCTAGCCCGCATCAGAGGTAAATGGAAGATAGTCGAGTTTGCCAACGTTTATCCGAACTGAGTTGTCGGATGGAGATTTCCAAACGTCGACAGTCTTGAAGGAATATGAATAAGAACAAGAAAATAATCATCATTGCCGGGCCGAACGGCGCAGGCAAGGCGGCCACAACGTCCCCGAGCAGACTATCAGACGCAGGTATGAAAAAGGCTGGCACAATTTCCAGCACCTTAACAAACAATTAGTGGATGCCTGGGTTCTTTATGACAACTCAGGAGAAAAACCCATACTTCTTGACGAAGGAGAACAAGAATGAGCAAAGTCAAAATGCAGATTCGAGATGCCGATCTTGCAAAAGTGGAGACTGCATTACGCCGTGCGGCCGCCCGTGCGAAAAAGATAGCCGAGGAGACGAACACTCCGCTGGTGGTATATGAAGGAGGCCGAGTACTCAAGAAATTCCCTGGAAAACAAAGGGCAAGCAAAAGAGGATAAAAAAGGGCAGTAATAACATGCTGAGCAGCTATCCAGGGCGTTACCCAATGTTCGCTATGCCGCATAAATGGAGCTTTACTTGACCTCCTCCAAATCCGTGACAATGCGGCCGTCCTGTTTTTCAATTTCAAGTTCAAGGAGTCTTTTCACCTCTGACACCTCTTCCGCCTTGATTCGACCACCCAGAGAATAGGTAACGACATCCGCTTTCACCGATTTCTGAATTCTCAACATCAAAGATTCTCTCCCGAACTCATCTCATCCTCGGTGCTGCATTTATAGAAAGCAACTTGAATGCCAGCCGTAGCCGTTGAAAAAACGTAACTGCGCAAATTGCGGAGTCACGATTCTCCGAGGATTTACGAAGGCTCGTAAAAATGACACGAACCTTGCTGCTAAGGCCTATGGCACGATAAGGGGAATCTGCGATATTAGCTGAATGTCTAGTAATAGTCCAAGCCGCTTGTCGATCTGGAAGAACCGCGCTGCCTTCTTGCCGGGCAAAACCTTTTCGAAGAGCGGGATGTATTTCATCCTCACCTGAACGAAAGATTCGTCCGTACCGAGCCATCGTTCGAGCAAGCTCTGAGCTTCAGCGTCGGTCATTTTGGGATAATTCTCGGCATATTCCTTTATAAGCGCAAAACGGGTGTCATAAATCTTAGTCGTTTCGGCCGTATATTGATCGTAGACCGGCCAGAATTTTTCTGCCTCGGCATCCGTCAGTTCCATATTCGCTGCAATGATCTGCTTTTTTTGGGACCGCAGGTCCTTCCTCAGCAATTGGATATCCTGATCGATCTGCTTTTCCTCTGACGCAAACGAAAAACCGCCGTTGAGAAGCATTGCGACTGTCAACATCAAGACAAAAATAAGAGTCTTCTTCATGGTTTTCTCCTTCTCTCTCTTAGTGTTTGATATGCCTTGAAGCGTCACATTTCTCGTTCGTTCCCTTTGGCCACACTCCTCTGGCTACACCTCCTTTCGGCATCATCGCCAGCTTCTTGCTCAATCCCAACGCGGGCATAGGCTGCGAAGTGGACGATATCCCCTTTGGCCGGTCTCTAAAAATTTAACTTAAATCTGTGGTATGGATCGCTGACCTCTCTTCCTATCGGCGCTTTACGAAGCGAACCGGACTCTCCCTTTCCCGGCTCCGGGTAAACGAGACGCTCAATGGTGGCAGTCACTGCAGTTCATCTCTTTGTATGAATCGCCGATATCGACGGGATGGGGATAGGTCTCCTCGGTCAGAACAGCGAGCTTTTTCTCCTTTTCCATCCGTCCTTTTATGAGCTGATGACAAAGGCTGCACTCTTTCGACAAAACGGCTCCATCTTCGCTTTTATGTTCACCGTCATGGCAGCGAAAGCAGCCCGGACTGTACATGTGCTCGCTATGGCTCGGGTAGCTCTTCCAGCTCGCCTTCATGACCGGGTCATAGTTGCGATCGTAAAGATCCTGCAACGTCAGAATAACGTGCTTAAGCTTGGCCTCTCTCGAAGCGGCAACGTCAGGATGGTTCTTCTTATAGAACTCCATGATGGTATCCCTGATGCCGGAGAGGGCCGCTTCCCTTGAATCGTACTTGCCTTCGAGCGCCTGGACCGCGGTGCTCTTAATGTCCGGGAGCGAGGGGTCTATCAACGTCAAACTCAAAAGAGCGTTCACTATCTTGTCGGGGGGGTCGTATGGGTGTCCCACCCTGTTGTGGCAGTCGATACAGTCCATGATACGCTTCTGCTCGGGTGCAGGCTCCTTGCCGACAGTATTGCCATCGTGAGTGCGGTAAATTCTTGCCTTACCGTCGAAGCCGATCGCACGTACCCATGGAATGACCTCATGCTTGGGATCAGCAGTTGCATACTCGATCTGCCTGGCGACCGCATAATGCCAGTGCATCATGGGAGGCTTGTCGGTCCGGACTCTCACCACACCCATCTTGAGCAACAGACCAATTTTCCATTCAGTGTTCTCCGTGTCGGAGAGATAGTACTTTCTTACCTGGAGATTTTCCCTAATGGCGTACGTGGGACCGTGACAGCCCTGGCAGATATCCTGCGAAGGTCTGAGGTCCTTGACCGGGGCAGGAATAGGCCTCGGGAATGTGTTCAACAAGAACATGGGGAGCTCGGTGCTTCCCCTGAGCTTCGAGAGGACAAAATACTGGGTGCCCGAGCCCACATGACAGGCTGAACACTCAACCTTCCCATGATAGGAAAAGGCGTGAGCCAGAGAATCCGTTCTATGAATGGTGTGGCAGACCCGGGTACAGAAGAAGTCCGATTCCAGGAATTCATAGCCCTGGAACATTCCGAAGGCATACAGAAGGGTCAAGAAGACGAAGCCGGTCGAGAGGAGGATTACGCGCCTTCGTTGTTCTTGATCATTGAAATCGACTACCGGTAAGCGTTGTTCCCCCGGAACTCCGACTTTCTCTCTCCTCCGCTGCCGCATAATCCCCAGGACGATAAACGCCACGCCGATGAGGATGAACAGCGGCAGGATCAGCAGGATGATGAGGTCCGAATAGGGCCTCGGTCGCTTTGCAAGGAGGTCAAAAATAAGAAGGAAGACGATCAAACCGAAGTTGAAGACGGCAATGACCGAGCCCGCGATTGTAAGAGGGTTATAAAATGAGACTGGAAGGATTCGCTTCATTGTGTGCTCCTTTCCGTGTTAAGACGTCCGACCTGTCTC
>DASRZP010000005.1 GCA_035686305.1 Thermodesulfovibrionales bacterium
CATCTCTCCTGCCCTCTTTCTCACTCTCGTCGTCATATCGGTCGTAATCATGCCCGGCAGAATGGCATTCACCTGTATCCCCTTTCCGGAGAGCTCTACAGCACAGGCACGGGTGAATGCGATGAGCCCCCCCTTTGCAGCCGCGGAGGTTGTCTGCCCCCTCCCTCCCTTGATTGCGCTGATGGAGGCAATATTGATGACCTTCCCTGAGTGGGTGGAGAGCATCATCTCTGCAGCATGCCGGGTGCAGAGAAATGCCCCTCTCAGGTTGAGATTGACGACCTTGTCCCATTCGGTCAGCGTCATGCTTAAGAGGAGGTTGTCCTTTATCATGCCTGCATTGTTCACGAGTATGTCCAGCCTGCCGTAGTCTTTCCTGATCCATGCAAACAACCTCTCGATCTCTTCCGGAAGACCGATGTCAGCCTGGAATATTTCGGCATCTCCCCCTGAGCGCATAACCTGATCCTTCACTTTTTCGGCCTCTCCGTGAGACCTGTTGTAATTAATGATGACACGCGCTCCTGCCTCTGCGAGGCAGACGCTCGTCTCCCTTCCTATTCCCCGGGACCCTCCGGTAACGAGGGCTACCTTATTACTCAAGTCTATCTTCATCACCGCTCCTCACCGGTATTTTTTCACCACGACCGATGCATTCTGACCGCCGAACCCAAAGGAGTTGGATATGGCGGCCTTGACGGTCTGTGTCCTCATGACGCCGGGAACGTAATCGAGATCGCACTTGGGATCGGGCTGAGAGAGGTTTATTGTGGGATGGATCGCGTCTCGCTGCACACTGAGCACGGTAAAGACGAATTCAGGGGCGCCCGAGGCTGCCAGGGTGTGGCCTATCATGGACTTGCTTGAACTGATCGGAATCCGGTACGCGCGCTTCTCTCCAAAGACCTCCTTGACGGCCAGGGTTTCGACCACGTCGTTCAGTTTTGTGCTTGTTCCATGGGCATTGATGTAGTCGATCTCATCCGTACCGAGGCCCGCGTCATCAAGGGAGGCCCGCATTGACTGCACGGCTCCCCGTCCTTCAGGATGGGGCCGGGTGAGCTGGTATGCATCGAGGGAGGCCCCGTATCCTGCGACTTCAGCATAGATCCGCGCCCCTCTCTGAAGGGCGTGTGATTCCTCCTCAAGGACCGCAACCGCTGCCCCGTCCGCCATGACCAGTCCCGACCGCCTCCTGTCAAAGGGCCTGCAGAGGGTTCGGGGCTCTTCGTGAGAGGTTGATGCAGCATTCAGGAGCACAAAGAAGATGAGGCCCACAGGATTGGTCATCGTGTCGGAGCCGCCCACTGCCATCACATCGGCCTCTCCCCGCTGAATCGCCCGGTACCCTATGCCTATGGCCTGAGTGGCAGAAGCACAGGCTGCAGTCACCGTGGCATTCATTCCCAGGAGCCCGAACTTCTTGGCGATGAGCGACGAAGGCCTGTGAGAAAGGTTCCTCATAATTGACTCCCTGTGCACCTCTGAAAACTCTTTGCCGAAGCGGATCATATCGAAGGTACGGTCCTTGTTGATCCACCGGGCGATATCCTCTAAACGGTTAATCCCTATTCCCGATGCAAGGGCGACAGCGTATCGTTCTCGGTCGCCATACTCCATAGGAAGGGCAGCGTCCCTCAAAGCCTGCTGCGCAGCCCAGAGGGCGATGAGCGTCTTCTTCTCTCCTTCCGTCTTCCCTTCTTCCCTGAATTCCCTGACGATGGCCTCCATGTCCTCTTCACGCATCGCACCGGCAGCCTGGATGGGTGAGCTGTCGGAAAAAGGGCAGTCAAGCTTCCGTATGCCCGACTCGCCCTTCAGGACGCTCTGCCAGTTCTCTTCCACAGAGAGGCCGAGGCACGTTGCCAGTCCTAGGCCTGTAATGACGACTCGCCGTTTCTTCATCTCGCTGCACCGTTCATCGTTCCGCTTCGCTCAGGCCGCTGTAATATCCGAAGAGTCTCCGCAGGTCTTCGGGATTGACCCCGGAGAGATGGCCATAAATGATGCGGTTGACATGGGCTATCTCTCTCCCGCCGACAGACATGCTAACCCTTCCCAGGGAGTCCCTCTTCGACGTCGAGATGAGCTCGGCATGGATCTCTGCGCTGAATCCGGGCCTCAGGTCTGGTGCCACGACGGCTTCCTCGGCAAGGGCCAGGAACGTGGAGAGCTTGAAATCATAGGAATAGATGATGAGCCAGCCGAGGAGTTGGGCCATGGCCTCGATCAGGAGCACTGCGGGTACGATGGCCTTCTTCTGATAATGCCCTCTCAGGAATTCCTCGGTAAGGGAAAAGGTCTTCACCCCTGTTATGGATGCCCCTTTCTCGATCTGAATCACCGAATCATACATGAGGAATCGCATAATGCTATCTACCTGCTGGTACTTTCGATGACAAGCGATGCAGCCTGACCCTCGGTACTCTGGCAGTTGATGAGAATCCTCCTTATATCGCATCTCCGGGGCTCGCCGGTGACAAGGCTAAACCGTATCGCGGGATCGGGATTACGGGTATTGAGCGTCATCGGTATGATGCCGTACCCGAGGATCGATATGCCCAGGACAAGATCAACGAGAGGAGCGGCCGCGAGGAGATGCCCGACCGCGGCCTTTGAAGAGAAGACATGAACACGCTCAGGAGATTGAGAGAAGACCTCATGGATTGCCTCGATCTCGTTCCCGTCGCCCTTCGGTGTCCCCTCGCCATGGGAAATGATGAGGTCGATGTCGGAGGGACCGATCTCCGCACGGCTGAGGGCCTTCTTCATCGAGGCTCCAAGGGCCTTTACCGTGGGCCCGGGGAGATGCGCCTCAGCCTCACAGGCGCTTCCATAGCCCGTTATCACGGCGAGGGGGATGATGCCCCTCTTCTCCGCGGTCGAAGCCTTCTCGATCACCACGACTCCGCATCCCTCACCGAGGACCGTTCCTTTCCGATTCGCATCAAAAGGCTTCACGCAATCCTCCGCGGATCCGGCGCTCCTGTTGAGAATGCCTGAGAGGTGGCCGCGCGCAAGACTGAAGGGCGTTATTGTCTCACTCACACCGGCCGCGAGGGCAGCGATGCATTTCCCGTCCTCAACGGACTTCATCGCCTCTGAAACAGCCTGGGCGCCCGAGTCTGCATGGGGGGAAAGGACCGTGTTCTCTCCCTGAATGTCAAGGTCTATAGCCACCTGACAGAAACTGATGTTATTGAGCATCGAGAGCGGCCAAAGGGGATGGATCTCCCTATACCCCTCGGCATAAAAGGCGGCATAGTCGATGGTTCCCCGGCCATCGAGGGACTTCATGACAGCGGGAAGGAGATCGTCTACGCTGTAATCAACCATCCCCATGCCAGCAAAAAAAGCGATCGATTCCCTCGGGATCTGAGCCCCGTCAAGACCGGACGCGAAAAAGGCATCACGTGTTGCCTTCATAAGCATGGAGGAATGGGTCTTCATGATCCGCGTCTCCCTGGGATCGACTCCCAGGGACTGCTGGAGATCCCGTACCTGAGCGGCGACGGAGCAATCAAAGCCACGGGCATCAAAACCGTCCACGGGCCTGATTCCCGAGCTTCCGGAAATGATCGCATCCCATACAGACGGCAGACTGTTGCCGAGGGAACAGACGATGCCTGCCCCTGTGATCACGACGCGGTCATGGGGCATGGCTGTCCAGGCAAAGAGAAGGTCCGTCGTCTCGGTCATCATACCTGCCGATACAGAGACAGGCATTCTGCCCTCCAAACCCGAAAGAATTGGACAGTGCCCTGCCGTGCTTCTTTCTTCGCGCCTCGTTCGGTACATAATCGAGGTCACATTTCGGATCGGGAAACTCGTAGTTAATCGTCGGAAGGATGATCGAACGATTCATGCCCACAAGCGTCAGTATGGCCTCGATCGCCCCGGCAGCACCTATGGTGTGGCCGAGCATGGACTTGTTGCTGCTCACAGGAATCTCCCGCGCCCGTTCTCCGAAGACCTCCTTTATCGCGGTCGTCTCGGTAGGATCGTTTTGCGCCGTGGAAGTCCCGTGGGCATTGATGTAGTCAATGTCCGCAGAAGAGAGCGAAGCGTCCTCTATAGCACCCCTCATCGCCAGCACGGCGCCGAGCCCCTTGGGATGGGTGTCAGTGATGCGATAGGCGTCGGCTGAGACCCCATATCCGAGCACTTCGCCGAGTATGGGAATCCCCCGCGATCTAGCGTGCTCAAGATCCTCCAGGATAACCGCTCCGGCTCCCTCCGACATGACAAAGCCGCTCCGCTTCCTGTCAAAGGGTCGTGACGCCTTCTGGGGGGTACTGTATTTCTCAGCCAGGGCCTTGATAAGGACGAAGCCGACAAAGCCGACGAAATTCAATTGGGAATCACATCCTCCTGCAATCATCACATCGGCCCTGCCGTCACGAATGATCCGGAAGGACTCACCGATGGCCTGAGAACCTGCAGCACAGGCCGATGCGATAGAGAGCGCCGGTCCCGCACACCGAAAAAGTCTCGACAGGATCGCACCGCCAACGTCAGGTTTTCTCCGGAGAAAGTTTAGATGTGAGTATCCTTCAAGGGAGAGGAGTCCGCGACTATCCCATCCTTTTCCGTCATAATACCTGTGGAGCAAGACAAGGTCTTCGACCGAAGGATTGTCTCCGTGAAAACCGAGAACACAGCCGATTCTCTCCCTCTTCACGACATGGTCCAGACCTGCCTGACCCGCAGCCTCGCGGGTCGCTTTTGCCATCAGCCTGAGGCCACGGGAAGAGAAGGCAAGAAGCCTGAGAGACTTCTCGTCCTCCTCCTTCTCAAGCCATTGGTCATTAACCTCTCCGCCTATCCTGCAGGGAAGGCCCGAGGTATCGAACCTCGACAGATAATCAATTCCCGATTTCCCTTGAGAGGCCTTCTCAAAGGTATCCTCGGTATTCTTTCCCAGAGGCGTCACCATACCATATCCGGTAATGACGACCCTCCGTCTGGAAGATGATGTCAGCATGACACGCCTGTGAACAATACCCCGCTCAGAAGAGCTTTTTCTCTTCCTGAACCTTGCTAAGCCAGGCCTTCATGAGATCGTCGCCGTTGTCAAAGGTTGCGTTTGCGCCGCAGGAGCCGCAGACGATGCGGACACCGTTTTCCGTCTTCCAGGCTGAGTTGCCGCAGGCCGCGCATGCTCCGGGAAGGCTGTCGAGGATATCCATGACTCCCATGGTCATGGTCTTCACCGTAACGAGGGTAGGCACCTCGTCCATATCCATTCCCGCATGGATTTCAGCAGGAAGGTCTCCTCCCGCCCTGATCTTCAGGAGTTCAACGGCCTTGTCCGTCAATTGGCCGTTCTCATCGATTGCCGAGCCCTCACCGAACATCTCTTCCACATGTTCGAGGACAAAATGGCGAGCCATCTTGATCCCGAAGGTCTGCTCCAAACGGTACGTTATGTCGAGAAAGTCCAGGGACTCTGCTCCCAGGTCCTTCATGAGTGAGTCCTCAGGCCCGATTGAGGCCTTATCCCTGTTGAGGGTCTCAGCGACCCCTTTCTTTACCTCTTCAAGAACCGTTTCTTCCGAAATGAACTTCTCTTTCATACAAGAGTCCTCCGCTTTGTGCTACTGATTTTCTCTCTGTCTTACCGTTACCGGTCTGTGGAGCCTGTTGCTGAGCCCCCGGTCAACAACAATCGTCTGGCCACATAGCCCTCTGCTTGCCGGGCCGCAGAGAAAGAGCGCAGCATCAGCTATCTCATCGGGCTCAACAAAAAGTTCATCAGGTATCTGTGCAACCTCGTCCCAGAGCCGCCTCAGTATCTTGAAGGAGTCTGTCTTGACGATTCCGCCGCAGACCCCATTGACCGATATCTTCCTGTCGCTCAGGCTCTCGGCGAGGTCCCTCACAGCCGCCTCCATTGCAGCCTTCATCGTTCCCAGAGGATAGGAAGTGTTGTAAAAGCGGCTTCCGAGGCTCGATATGAAAACGATTTTCCCCCCTCCTCTCTTCTCGAAAAGGGGAAGGGCCTCCTGAACGCAGAAGATGTTCCCTAGAAAATTTGTCTCCACGAGTTGACGAAGCTCCCGTTCAAAGAGCTGTTCCAAGGGCTTAAAGGGCGCCTTTGCAGCGTTGAGTACAAGAAAATCCAGGCGGCCGCACCGCTCCCTGATCTCGCTGAACAGGTGATTCACCGACGCCTTCACCGCTATGTCGGCCTGGATGAGGTATGCACGTCGCCCCATCTCTTCTATCTGCTTCGACAGCATCGCACCCTGCTCCTCGGACTTCCCTCCCGACTTCCTGTAGTTGATGACCACATCGGCGCCGGAACGTGCAAAGGCGAGGGCCAAAGCGTGCCCGATACCGCGGGAGCTTCCCGTTACTAAAGCGATCGTGCCTCTGAAATCATGCATCTCCATACCTATGGCAAACCTGAAATGAACCTCCGGATATGAGGAGGCCCATGATTGAAAGACACCGTTTAAACTCTTCTGTCATGGCAGAAGGCGCCGGGATTTCTGTTCTCGACAGACGTCGCGAAGTCGAATCTCCGCCTTTCAGGGGTGCTCTTCGAGAGAAGCAGCACGTCAGGTGGCGGAGGGGGTGAGATTCGAACTCACGGTAGAGTCACCCCTACAACGATTTTCAAGACCGTCGCCTTCAACCGCTCGGCCACCCCTCCTTCTGCCACGCCGCTATTATACCAGAGGAGCGAAAAGAAAGAGAAATCATCGCCGAACAAGGCTTGGCATCGAGGAGGGTAGTCTCATCGACAAAATCCTCGATGCTCCTATGGAGAAGGTCGAGTTGAAATAGAGGGCTTTTTTGTAGTATCATCCCTGTATGCCGAAGTGGTGGAACCTGGTAGACACGCACGTTTGAGGGGCGTGTGGGGCAACCCATGCGGGTTCGAGTCCCGCCTTCGGCACCAAAATTATAAATAATATTAAATAGATATCCTTCCTATTTTGGTTTACAAAATTCACTTCAAAACGCCTTCAACAGCAGAGATGCAACATTGGCATCGGAGAATTCGGGGCCGAACTGAAATTCACATGCAGTGCAGTTACGGTATTCCCAAATCGAGCGATAAGGGCATTCAGGCAGATAGATGGGCCAGATAAATGTCCCTCTGTGATTGTCCCAATCTGGGGTTGGATTTTTATCTCCTCACGCTCGTCACAATCAGCAGCAGCACTAAACCGTCTGCAAGGACTATGAGATTCAGCACCGCGCTCACGGCATGGAGGCGGCTAAACTGTACTCTGGCAGGCGCGTCGGGAGGACGGGCCTCGAAGGAATGGATCTCTTCCTTCACCTTCTTGATTTCTGGGTGCAATCTGAAGGAGACGAAAAGGTTGATAAGGATTGCTACGACAATGAGAAAGAGCGATAGCCTATGGCCCGCCGCTGAAGGGGGGAATCCCGTAAGGAGAAAAAAGACCAAGGCAGCCACGGAAAAAATAATATTCTCAAGAAAGTAGCCGGGGAAGAGCTTGCCTACAATCTCCCCGGCCATATCCCGCCCGAAGGACCTGAATATGGCCGGGGTAATGATAAAGGTGAAGATGGACATTCCGCCTATCCAGAGGCTGAGGACAAGATTATAGAGGAAATTCCATAGGGTGTTCATAGGACCTCCTTGGCCTGTAATATGGGTTAGAACACAATGCGAAAGAGCCTCCCTGCAGTCTCTCAAGACAGAAGAGGCTCATTCCGGGGGAACGAGCCTCTTCTGGAGAAATCCCTGACTTCTCAGTGTTCTATTTCTATTCCTTCCGTATCTTCCCGCACCGAGATCGCTATCTTGTAAAGGGCGGTAAGAACGAGAAACCCGATCGACCAGATACCGAGGGCAATCATCGTTTCAGGTACGGTTGGCCAGTATTCTGTTATCTTCTCGAAGGGGTTGGGAATGAATCCGCCAACAACAAGGCCGAAACCCTTATCGATCCAGAGAGCGATAAAAAGAGATGCACATGCCACCGCCAGTTTGTTCTCATCCCTGCGGGTGATGGGGTTGATGAGGATGACGAGAGATACGACAGCAAGGATGTTTGATACCCACATGAGGGGAACGAGTTTGGCATGGCCTTCAAGTCCTACATAGAGATACTTGAAGGAATTCATGTGCCCCGGGATGCTGCTATAGAAGGCCGTAAAGAATTCGAGGCCGAGGAAGAAGACGTTTGCGACCATTGCATAGGTAACGATCTTCGAGAGGGCCTGGATCTGCTCCCTGCCGGGATCGAATTTCGTGAGCCTTCTCACGATGAGGGCAAGGATAATGAGAAGAGCAGGACCACCGGCAAAGGCAGAAGAGAGGAAACGGGCAGCCATGATGGCTGAAAGCCAGAAATGTCTTCCCGGAAGTCCAGCGTAAAGAAAGGCTGTGACGGTGTGAATACTGATCGCCCAGGGGATAGAAAGATAGATGAGGGGTTTCACCCATGCAGGCGGCGCCACCGCCTTGCGGTCCGCGCCGAGGGTGGTCCAGCCGATGATGAGGTTCAGCGTCAGATACCCGATGAGCACAAGGGCATCCCAGAACATCACTGAATTGGGAGTGGGATGGAGCACGACGTTATAGATGCGGATTGGCTGGCCCATATCAACAAAGATAAAGAGGACGCACATGGTCACTGCAGAGACAGCCAGAAATTCTCCGAGGATGACGATCTTCCCGAATTTCTTGAAGTCGTGGAGATAATAGGGGATGACAAGCATCACCGCGGATGCGGCTACGCCGACAAGAAAGGTGAACTGTCCTATGTAAAGGCCCCATGACACATCCCTGCTCAGGCCTGTCACTCCCAGACCATTCTTAAACTGATAGATATAGGCAATGAAACCCGCTCCGATAATGGCGAGCAGGAAGAGCATCCATGTCCAGTATCTTCGGCTTCCGACGAGCGCCTTTTCAAGCATTCTCATTCCCTCCTATGATGTAGTAGACACTCGGCTGAGTCCCGAGTTCAGGTTTGCGCCGAATCGTAAAGTGCGCGCTGAGGACCTTCCTGACCTCCGAGTTCGGGTCGTCGAGATCGCCGAAGATCAGTGCGCCGTTCGACTCCTCGACGCAGGCAGGTCTCAGCCCCTTGACAAGCCTCTCGAAGCAGAAGGTGCACTTTTCGACAACGCCGATCGTCCTCGTAGGATACTCAGGATTCTGCTCCTTGATAAAGGGCCTCGGGTCCCGGTAATTGAAGCTCCGTGCGCCGAAGGGACAGGCAGCCATGCAGAACCTGCACCCGATGCAGCGATGCTGGTCCATCATCACAATTCCGTCTTTTCTCTTGAATGTGGCCTTTGTGGGGCAGACCCTCACGCAGGGCGGATTATCACAATGATTGCAGAGCAGGAGGAAGGGTTTGTGCTTGAGTTCCTCTTCAATATACTCACTCTCCTGACTCGGAAAGGTGTGCTCGAAGGTGTCGGTCCATATCCACTTGACCTCATCCTTTGGGTTCCCGAAATCAGGGACATTATGGATGCGATGGCAAGCACTCGTGACTCTCCGGTAGTCTTCTTCTGTCTTGAGCTTCCTCATGTCAATGACCATGGCCCATCTCTTCGCCGTGAGGGCCTTCTCATCGACAAGCACATGGGAGGCCTCGACTTCGTTTGAATGGAGCCTGAGCGCTGCGCCTCCAAGCCCGAGGACCGTCGACATTCCCGCTATCTTTAAGAATTCTCTCCTGTTCATGACGTCTTCTCCTTAGGTGCGATATGGCAGTCCCAGCAATAAGGCTTCACAGCCATATAGGTGTGGCATGAGTCGCAGAACTCTTTCTTGTTCGAGTGGCAATGCATGCAGGTGTTCTGAAGACTGATCGTAAACTTCTTCCCTTCAGAATTCACATAGAGCCTCTGGCCGTCGCGCACGGCAAAGTCTCTCCAGTTATTCAAGAGCTTCATATGCTCGGCCCTCATGAATGCCTTCGGCTCCACGCATTCCTTCTTCCCGTATTCCTTTTCCCATTGGAGGATGGCCGGCGTATCGGTCTTCGGCTCGGGTCTTGGATTGGCCCTTCCCATATTGTAGAAAAATGGGAACGTCATAAACGCCGCGAAGATGAGCAGCCCGATAAAGATCTTGCCGCCATTGTATATCTTCATTACTCCTTCCCCTCCTTTCCCGGAAGCGGTTCGAGGCGAAGGTCCTGTGTCCTCTCCGTCTCTCCCTTCATCACAAGGGCGTTACCGACCAGCTCGTGAAGACCTGCCACTGCCACGCCAGGCACCCAGTAGTCCATCAAGGTCGAAAGGGTGGCGCGGTCGATGGCGCAGATATTGGCGAGCATATTCACCCCATGCCGCTCCTTGACAAAGGTGACGGCATTGGCCCTGGGGAACCCTCCCCTCATCCTCAGCTCCATATTCTCAGAGGCGTTGAGACCGGTGCCGCTGCCGCAGCAGAAGGTCTTTTCCCTGATCGTATCCTCGGGCATCTCATAGAAATGGTTGCAGACGCTCTTGAGCACGTACCGGGGCTCCTCAAAGAACCCCATTCCCCGTGCTGTGTTGCAAGAGTCATGGTACGTCGCCTTGAGGTGGTCATTGCGGCTCGGATCGAGTTTGAGTTTGCCGTTCTTGATCAGATCCGCAGTGAACTCAGCGATATGGACCATTTTCGTCGAGCGTGCATTCTCAAAGACCGTCCCTGTGATGGGCGATTTCGGAATCTCGAGGAAATCAGCCGGACCGTTCCAGGTATCCATATATTGATTGATGACCCTCCACATATGGCCACATTCGCCTCCGAGGATCCACTTCACTCCCAGTCTCTTGGCTTCGGCATAGATCTTTGAGTTCAGCCGTTTCGCCATTTCATTCGTCGTGAAGAACCCGAAGTTTCCGCCCTCAGAGGCATAGGTGCTCCAGGTGTAGTCGAGCCCGAGTTCATGGAAGAGCATGAGATATCCCATCGCCGTATAGGTCCCGGGGTTGGCGAAGAGGTCGCCCGAAGGCGTTACGAAGAGGATCTCGGCGCCCTTCCTGTTAAAGGTGGGGGTTATCCTGATCCCGGTGATCGTCTCGATATCATCGAGGAAGAAGTCGATACTTGAGGTGATGGTATGGGGCTCAAGGCCGAGGTGGTTTCCCTTCATGTAACAGTTCGCCACCGGCCCGCCTATCCAGCCAAGTTGTAGTCCGAGGAGATTGAGCAGCTCCCTGCCCATCATCGTGATCTCGGCCTGGTCTATGCCATAAGGACAGAAGACCGAGCAGCGCCGGCATTCGGTGCATTGATAGAAGTAATACCACCATTCCTTGATCACTTCAGGGGCGAGTTCCCTCGCGCCTGCGATCTTCCTCAGGATCTTTCCTGCAACGGTGAAGTTCCCCCTGTATACCGACCTGAGGAGCTCGGCCCTGAGCACAGGCATATTCTTCGGGTCACCGGATCCGATAAAGAAGTGGCACTTGTCAGCGCACGCTCCGCATCTTACGCAGATATCCATAAAGACCTGGAAGGAACGGTACTTTCCGAGAAGGTTCTTCATTCCTTCGAGGACGGTCTTCTCCCAGTTTTCGGGAAGCTTCCAGTCTTCTTCGCTCGGCCTCCATTCCCTCGCATTGGGAAAGCCCACGGTCTCAAGCTCCTTCGGCTTTGCTCCATGACAGAACATGTGCTCCCTGATTCCGACAGGAGTATCTATCCATTCGGTCTTGGGCGGGGTGTAATTTATGTTCGCCAGGTCATTCGGTTTTGCAGTAAATTTCGCCATAGCTACTCCTTTTCTACTGGAATTCCAGCGGCCTTCATTTTATCCCTGAAATCATTCTCGTATTCTTCGTAAGTATGGACCTTGACAGGGTAGTTCCATGGGTTGATGTGCCTCACCATCCTGCTGTTGTTCGGCATGTTCCTCGTGGGGCTGAGAAAGACCCCTGCCATGTGCACCAGTTTGCTGAAGGGGAAGTAGGCGAAAAGGATACTGATGAGAAAGAGATGGACATAAAAGATGGCTCCGATCCCCCGCGGTATTGCCGGGTTAAGGCTGATGAGTCCCATCGTCAACTCCTTCACACCCGCGACATTGACTTTGAAGAAATATCTCATGAGAACACCTGATAGTGCGATGCCGAGAATCAGGAAGAGGGGGAAATAATCCGCGGGAAGGGAGATGTACCGTATCTGGGGAAGATATACTCTCCTGATTAAGAGGTATGTTACGGCCAGGAGGATGATTGCGTCTGTCATATAAAACAGAGGCGCCCCTATCTGGAAAAAGGAGTCAAGCGCCTCTACCAGCCGGATAGGGAAAGGCACCTGCTGAACAAAAAACCTCAGGTGTCTGATGAGGATAAGAAGAAATGACCAGTGAAAAGCGAGTCCCGCAAGCCAGAGCCACTTCTCTGATCCATAGGAAAGCTGCGGGCCGTCCCTTAATTCGGTCTTGAGGTTCCTGAAGAGGGAACGGAAAACAAGGACTTCGAGGGCCATTCTGCCGATAACACCCGGGGTGGTGGATGGGTTTTCGAGTTTATCCTGTTTGATCCAGGGGAAGGATTTCTGCTGTCCACAGGTAGTGGGGATGCAGAAGGGCACCGGCGCACTCGCCCATTTTAAGACACGGTAGATAATACCGACCGTGAAGATGGCAAAGGCTGCATAGGGGATGATGACACCGAAGAGAAAATGCAGGTTCGCCCCTTGGACCCCGACAAAGACGAGCAAAACAAGCACGAGTACCGAAAAGAAGGGAAGCAGTATTTTCATTGGTTACCTCTTTCCTGGGTTACGTTGTCACTAAAAACTCCGTCCTGCCGGACAGGTTCTTGCGCAGCCACGCAAGTCTCATCTGCTCTCTACAGGTCTCAAGCCCCATTGCTTCAGTTCCTTTACCCTGAGATCATAGATCTTCTCCCTGCATTTCATGTAAAGATCAAAGGACAGGAGGGCCATGGCGTCGATTCCTGACTCGAATGCCGATAATTCGTCATAAAGCCTCTCTTCCCTGATCTCCTTCTTGAGGTCTTCCCTGATCACGTTCTTGAGGCTGAAGATGAAGGCTACGGCCTGGGATGGGGGAATTTCCTGAACTGCATTGATCCTGATGATCGTGTCGAGGATGGATGAGAGCTTTTCATGATCGCCCCCGCCCGAGAGGAGCTCATCGAAGAGACCCTCTATGCCCTTCGAGAGCGTGTGCCCGAGGGGGTTCCTGAACCTGCTCTCCCGGTTTCTCAGAAAAGGAGAGGTATCCTGAGGAAAGACCTCGATGGTCTTTTCGAACCATTTCGCTACGATGGCTGATCGTCTTTCCGACAGGAACTTCTCAAGACTCACATTCATTACTCCTTCTCTCATAGAGCGAAATGAAGGACTTGCAACGATTCCCGAAGGGCATATGGCATAACACAATCCGCTTCACTCGCAATGACCGAGGGACATTCCGGATGTCATTGCGAGGAGCGGAAGAGATCAAGCAATCCCCTTCATATCCATAGAGAATTGCTGCAACTCAAAAGTTTTTTCCCGATTCTTCGTCTATACGCAACCTGTCGGTTTCGGGAGTCCGGCAATCTTACAAGCCTGCTTTGCAGGTCCGCCCGGATAGAGTTCATAAAGATATTTCGTGTTCCCTTTCTCAGGACCCATAACCTTGCCGATCTCTTTGACAAGGATCTTGATCATGGGAGCGATCTGATACTTCGCATAATAGTCCCGGAGGAAGTTGACGACCTCCCAGTGAGCCTCGGTCATTTCGATCTCCTCCAGTTTTGCGATGTGTCCGGCGAGGTCCTTGTTCCAGTCGTCGAGGTTTACGAGATACCCGTCATCATCGACTTCGTATTGTTTCCCCTGAAATTCCATGGTAGGCATAACCTAATTCTCCTTTCTGAGCCGTTTTTTCCAAATGGAAGGGATAATCCCTCTTTCCTCCCAGTAATTTTTCGACGTATCCATACAAGCGCATTACCGCATTAGGTATAAACCATAATATATGACTCCTCCGCCGGTCAAATTAAAATAACTTATTGATCAATTTGCCTCATTTATCTATGGTGTCTCGCACTCTTACGAATACCATCTTACCCGAAGAGTCTAGCCGCCGTATCTCTTTTACGGGAGAGAGCTTGTGTGCTCTCGCATCATAATTCAAGACGACCTCCTCATAGGAATCCTCGCTTGCCAGATCGAGTTCTTCCCCATAGGCAAGGGTAAGGGCATCAAGATAGGCCTCTCCCACATTATGCCCCGTCGGGTCGAGGCAATAGACGGCACCGCAACGGCACCGTCCTCCAAGAGATTCCCCTGTGGCCGTCTTGATCCTCTCAGGGGCTTTGAGATATTCACTACAGAAGGGACATTTTGCCGGTTCGGCTTTGTCTTCTCTAACTCTCGGCTTCATCTCGGTCTGGAGCGTCCGCTTCGTTCGAGTATCATAAATCCCCGGTCGCAAAAAGTCAATGAGCGCACGGAAAGCCCGCGGATACGCTCTTCATGATATCTCCAACCGTCTCAGCTCTCAACTCATGGTCCTCATAAATCGTAATGCGCTCCGTATCCGAGATCATACGGGAGATTGCATCCTTTGCACCGCCGAGCTTCATATGGCAAGCAGCGATCGCCGCAAGACATCTTACCTGCGGGTCGTTATGGTTAAGGCACGCCATCGATAGTTCAGCAGCTCCTGTCACATGATGGACAAGGCCGGCTTCGGCAAGTCTGCCCATCGCCCACAATACGCCTTTCAGGAACATCTCTTCCTCATGGAAGGAGAGGATGATGGACGGTATATCCGCAAAGGCCGCAGGGCTGTTCCGAACAATCTCCCCGAGCATCTCCGGCGCGCTCCACCCGATACTGCCCGACTCTTCTCTGACGGACCAGATGAGGCGTTGTACGATATTCCTGACCGCGGAAGGGTCCTCCTCGGCAACCGCTCCTGCCGCCTTTCCCATCGCCTCAATAGCCCTCCAGCATAGAACGTCTTCCTTGTCATAGGCGAGGGATATGAGGATGCTAAGGACTTTCTTGTTCTTCAGGGCAAGCCCTATCACCCCTTCGAAGTCTTTCCTCTTGAGCGCATCTTTAATTTCGTCTTTGAGTAAGGGCACAAATTCCCTCAGTGATCTGACTGTCTAAAAGGACCTATGCATTCTGCTTAGCACTCCTTGCTCTCCGGTGTGCTGCAGCCTGCCTTATCATCCCTTCAACCCACTCCCTTGCGCCGAGCGCATGGAGATGGGTATACGTTGCCAAAACATTCTTGAAACAGATTCCGTCCATAGTGTCGCGCATCCCATGACCCCTCTTCATCCTGAAGGCATAGGTAACCCCGGCCCTGTCATCAGCGCCGTACAGGGGTTTCGAATAATGGAACTCGTGGCCCCTCAGCACCGTACCTTTGGCATAAAAGGGGTTTTCATTGACGACTTCGGCTATTGAATATCCGTGGGCCTGGGGTTTCCTTTCAAGAGAGAAGACCAGGGGAAAGATGCCTGCCATGGGATAGGCCTTGCTATCGAGGAGCAGACCGTCACCGAGATACATGAGGCCGCCGCACTCTGCATAAACAGGCAGCCCCTCATTGACGGCATTCTTGAGGGAGTCGCGGAACTCAGTATTCTCAGCAAGGGCTATGGCGTGGGTCTCGGGGAACCCCCCTCCGATATAAAGGGCATCGATATCAGGCAGATGGCTCGCTGTGAGGGCGCTTGTTTCAACGAGCTCTGCGCCGCAGTCCTCAAGGGCCTCGAAATTTTCCGGATAGTAAAACTG
The DNA here is from genome assembly GCA_035686305.1 of Thermodesulfovibrionales bacterium. NCBI lineage: Bacteria > Pseudomonadati > Nitrospirota > Thermodesulfovibrionia > Thermodesulfovibrionales > Thermodesulfovibrionales bacterium. The sequence goes on from DASRZP010000005.1 coordinate 15,713, forward strand.
GAACGCCGAGTCTCGGACAACGCCGATTCTTACAGGAGGAAGAACATTGACGCTATGACACGATGCCTCACCGAGACTGAGATGTGAACCTCCTTTCTCCCCATGCGCGAGTACTCTCTTTTCTCCTTCGAGCACCAATGGCTCAACCGACCTTGCCGCTTCCAGGATCCCATCCATGTCGAGATACTTCCCGGCGACTTCTTCAGCAAAGGAGATCGCCTGGACAGTGTCAGGGTGCTCCTGGTATGGCGTCAACCCCATGTGACGCTCAGGGAAATCCCCTGACTTCATTCTTGGTATCGCACCGAAGACAGGCAGGGAACAGTATTGCTCTATTGACGCCCGTATTACCGATTCGTGCCTCCCTCCGGATACCTGATTAAGAACAACGCCTCTTATCTTCACGGCTCTGTCGAAGTGCATACACCCCAATACTAAGGCAGCCGTTGTCCTGGTCATTTTTGTGACGTCGACAACGAGAACAACGGGGGCGTCCAAAAGCTTTGCCAACTCGGCAGTGCTGTAAGAGCCTTCTGCGTCCATACCGTCGTAAAGCCCCCTGTTGCCTTCTATGACCGCGATATCACCGGTGGCATGTAAACGAAAGGAATCGAGGAGATCCTCTTTCGGGATGAGGAAAGGATCGAGGTTATAGCACGGTCTCTTTGCCGCAACGGACATCCAACCGGCATCGATATAATCCGGACCCTTTTTGAAAGGGACGATGGTGAGGCCTTTCTGTGACCTGAGAGCGGCAATGAGACCGAGGGAAACGGTCGTCTTTCCGGAACCGCCCCTGAGCCCGGCAATGACGAGTCGCGGATAAGTCTCCATCGCTTATTATAACCGATCTTCACTCGAGGGAAGGGCGCTGAAAAGCAAAAAAGGCAGTCCTCACCTCATTCAGTGAACCTGCCTTTTTTTGAAGGAAAAGTTCTTGAACAGCTATTTCGGAGGAATCTCTACGAAGCTCCCGCCGAAATAGGTGTAGATCAGTTTGCCATCATCGACGAGATCTTTTAGAGCGTCCTTTACTTCATCCCTTGTAATGCCTGCCTCCGCAGATATGGTCTTCTGGATATCGGAAGATTTCAGCTTCTTTTTCCCCACCGACTTCTCGACTAATGCGTAGATTCTCTGTTTGACTTCCTCTTTTTCCATTCTGCCCCCTCGTTCACACTACATGACCGTTTATACGGGGAGGGGGCCGAAGACCCCCTCTCGATCTCTTCCTATCTCACCTTACCACTTGAAGGTTGCCGCTGTCCTGAAGGTCTCCCGTGCGATCACGAAATCATCGATGTGCTGGAAGGTGAAGGGCAGACCGGTAAGCTTGAAGAACTTCTCCCAGCCTATCCTCTCTATCCATTCTCCGACCCTTTCATGCTTCTTTGCGCCGGCAATATACGCGTCAAGGATCTTCTTGACCGCTGCTGTCACTTCAGGCCATCTCGGAGGATTGTTCTTGATGAAGGGGACCGCGAGCTTTGAAAACTTCGGGTTCGACCTGAGGTTTCCGACTTTACCTCCCACAACGATCGCAACGCCGTCATATGCAGGGTCGTGGATCTCCATGGGCGGGCAAACCGTAAAGCAGTTGCCGCAATACATACACTTGTCGGCATTGACCTTCACGCTCTTTTTCGCCGGGTCAGGGCTGATCGCGCCTGTCGGGCACGATGCTATCGTGGACGGAATCTCGCAGACATTCTTGACCTTGTCATGGTCCACCACAGGGACCTTTCTGTGGATCGCGACAACGGCGATGTCCGAGCAATGGACCGCGCCGCACATATTCACACAGCAGGCAACAGCCAGTCTCACCTTATTCGGTGTCTCCTTTGTCGTAAAGTAGTCGGCGAACTCGTCCATCAGCGCCTTTACTATTCCTGAAGCGTCTGCCGCTGCCGAATGGCAGTGTATCCATCCCTGGGTATGGACGATGTTGCTTATCCTCGAACCGATGCCTCCCATCATATACTTCTTGCTCTTGAGCTCGTTCTGGAGGGGGACGAGGTTCTTTTCGTCGGAAACAAGAAACTCGGCGTTATTCCTTGTCGTAAATCTGATATAGCCTCCGCAGTACTTCTCGGCCATATCGGCCATATCCCTGATGGTAGCGGTGCTGAGGAGCCTCGGTGAAGCTACCCTCACCGACCATATCTTGTCACCGCCGTTGCCTACATGGACCATTACGCCGGGACTCAAGACTTCGTGATACTTCCAGTCACCGTAATTCTTCTGGATTACGGGCGGCAGAAAATCCTTGTAATGGGGGGGGCCTATATCTGTTTTTCTCTGGGGTGCTGACATAATCTTCCTCCTTATATTGTTAAACCGGATTTATTTCTGCAGATCTTCTTCGGTCCAGAAGAAGAACGGGTCTCTCCTCGGCTCTTTCACCTGCTGAGGGGTAGGCTCAATTCCAATATATTCGAGGAACTCCCTCATTCCGCGCCTGATGATGAGTTCTCCGATCCTCTCCCTATTCTTCCCATGTTCGTCCCAATATTCCCACATCTTCCGTACGAGGTCCTTGAATTCGTCATAAGGCGGCTCCATCTTCATGAAGGGAACGATGACCCAGGAGAGGGTGGCGCCTATAACGAAGGGGGCCTTGCTGCCGATGAGGATCGTTGCACCCTTTTCTCCGGTCGGCTTCAGGGCCTTTGTCATCTTTGCGATACAGTGCATGCAGCGTATGCAGTCTTCATCCTCGATCTTCAGGGCCTTGCCGTCATAGCTCATGCATCTGCTCGGGCACTTGTTGACGACCTCATCGGATATATTCATGCCTTTCTTTGCATAGGCGGCAACCTCGTCCTGATTGACTGCTATCTTTCCTTTCCACGTCCCGATGATGGAGCAGTCTGCGCGGGCGATCGATGCGATACAATCCACGGCGCATCCTGCTGTCTTAAACTTGAATTTGTAAGGGAAGGCAGGTCTGTGCATCTCGTCCTGGAATTCCTGGGTTAGGTTGTAGGTGATATCGAGGGTATTGATGTTTGACCACTCGCACCGTGCCGGTCCTACGCAGCAGCTCGGCGTTCTCATTGCTGAACCCGAGCCTCCGAGGTCCCAGCCGCGGGATGAGAACTCTGCGAAGATGGGCTCGAGTTTGTCGGTATCAGTTCCAAGGAGAATGAGGTCCCCTGTTGATCCGTGGAGGTTGGTGAGACCGCTTCCGTACTTGTCCCAGATGTCACACATCTCTTTCAGGAACTTTGAGGTGTAGAAAAACGCGGATGTCGAGTTGATTCTGACGGTATGGAAGTTTGCGACATTCGGGAACTCCTCGGGAAGGGAAGAATACCTTCCGATAACGCCTGAACCGTAGCCACGGACGCCGACGATGCCACCATGCTTCCAGTAACCGCGTTTATCCCTGTAAGACTTTTCGAGCTGTCCAAGCTCGTCGGCCGCCATATCACTCTTTGCAGCGGCCTTCTTGATTTCTGTGACAAAGCTTGGAAAGGGCCCCTTTTCGAGCTCATCCAATAAGGGAGTCTCATACTTCTTTGGCATAACATCCTCCTTGTTTATATTATCCTGCCGAAACGCTGGACCGGGACTAAAGCCATTCAAGGGTAATATATGCGTCCAATTTCGGTCAAATAAATAAATTTAATCAATGAATCACAATTGCTTATCAAAAATGTTCAGGTCAAGAACACTTCCGAACCTCGTCATCCCAGCCTCTCTTCTGTCACTTGTCAGAATCGCTGTCGAGAGGTTATACTACCCTAAACCCGAATCGTTTTTCGTATCTCTGGACACCTATGCGTATAGAAAAGATCGAGCTCATCGGATTCAAGTCCTTTGCTGAAAAGACGACCTTTAATCTCCACCCCGGGATAACCTGTATCGTGGGACCGAACGGTTCCGGGAAGAGCAATATTGTCGACTCCTTCCGCTGGGTCCTGGGAGAACAGAGCGCGAAGAGCCTCAGGGGTGAGAAGATGGAGGAGGTCATCTTCAACGGCTCTGCAACGAAGAAACCGAGGGGCATGTCCGAGGTGAACCTTATCCTCCTCTTTGATTCTCCTGAGCAGGGCAACGGGGATTCCCATTCACTCACTTCAGTGTCGAGAAGGCTTTACCGGTCAGGGGACAGCGAATACCTCATGAACAGGAGTCAATGCCGCCTGAAAGATATCAGAGACCTCTTCCTCGATACGGGCCTCGAGATACGGAGTTATTCGATCCTCGAACAGGGAAGGATCAGCGAGATCCTCAACGCTAAGCCCCAGGACAGGAGGTTCCTCATAGAGGAAGTGGCCGGCGTCATGAAGTATAAGGTAAGAAGGGCCGAGGCCCTCACGAAACTTGAATCATCGAGGCTCAATCTCCAGAGGATTAACGACATCGTCGCCGAAGTGAAGCGTCAGATAAACTCCCTCGACAGGCAGGTGAAAAAGGCCGAACGCTTCAAGAAACTCTCTGCCGAGATGAGGGAGATCGAACTGAAGCTGGCAAAACGTGACTTCACCTTACTCAGCGAATCTCTGCAGGCCATCACCGAGAGCCATACCGCTTCAAAGGAAGAAGAGACGCTCCTCAGGGCAGAGATCAACACTATCGAAAACACGAGGGAGACGAGACGCATCGCACTTCTCGAAAAGGAGAAACATCTCGAGTCCCTCACATCAGCCCTTCAGGGTCTCGAAAGGCAGATAGCCGAAGTGGAGAGGACCATTGCCGTATCGTCAACAGAGAGCAGTCACCTCAGGGAATCTCTCGTGAGAATGACCCATCAGGAAGAAGATATTGGGAAAAGGATCGGTGAAACAGAGGCGAGGAGAGCCGAACTGATCTCTGTGGAGTCGAACCTCAATGTCGAAATTGAGACGCTCAGGCAGGAACTCTCCGGGAGAAATGAGGCCGTCCGGGATCTGGAGGCTGAGCTTTCAGAAAGAGAGGGGCTCATCGAGGCAAAACGGAGAGAAGTCTTCAGGATAGCCGAAGACCTCAGTCAGCTGAGCAACGAGACCGGGAGGATCGTCACATCCATAGAGAATCTCGAAAGAAAGAGTGCAGCTGCCCTCAAGGAAGCCGAGGATGCCGGACATCAGCTTGCCGCCGTCGAAGAGAGCATCAGGGAGACTGAGAATGCTATCGTCGGCAAGAACAATGACCAGCTTCTTCTCAATGAAAGAAAGGGCAAGCTTATCGCCGATACCGACGAATACCGGACCAGGCTCGACGACCTGAGAACCAGGATTTCAGGATCCCGCGAGGATCTGGCGTCCCTCTCTTCGCGCCTCGGTTCGCTCAGGGAGATCATGCATGAGGAATTTTCGAAGGAGATCATACCAGGAACCGAAGACCTCCATATCCTCGCATCAGTTGCCGAGGCTCTCGAGGTCGATGAGCCCTATGAGAAGGCGATCGAAAACGCCCTTGGAGAAAAAGTGAAGGGCTTTATCGTGCCTTCCTTTGAAGATATCCGACATGCGGCATCGATGCTGAGGCAAAAGGGGGTCGGCAGGACAGCCTTCATTCCGCAGGATGTCATCCATACCTTTGATGCTGAGACGCCCGATCCTGAAAGCAGTGCCGTCATTGCAAGGGCAGTGGACCTAGTGAGGATCCAGACTGACAGGGATGCATTTTCGCCGGTTATCAGGGCCATGCTCAATAATGTCTTCGTTGTCCGCGATCTCTCAGCCGGGCTCGCTCTCCTGAGCTCCCGGAATACCTGCACCTTCGTGACCCTTGACGGCGAGATCATCGAACCTTCAGGGGCTGTTATCGTCGGTGAAGGGAGAGGCGTCCTGCGAAGGAAACGTGAGATACGGGAGCTCGAAGCCCTGACAGATCAGAAAAAAAGGGAGATCGAAAAACTCGACAGCACCCTTGCCCTGAGCGAAGCCTCTCTTCAGGACAAGAAGGGATCGCTGAAGGATGTCGAAACGGCAATAATCAATACGGAGAGAGAGATTTCCCTTCTCAGGCTGACAGCCGATACTCAGAGAGGAGAAAGAGAGAAGACGAGCAGAAAGCTTGCATATCTCCACATCGAAAAGGAAGAGGTTCTCAGGGAAAGAGAATCTCTCAGGGCAATGGCTGCTGAAAAAGAGAAGGAGATCGAAAAGGTAGGGGCAAGGAAGGCGGAAGTCGAAGGGATCATTGCCGACATGCAGGATGCCATTCAGAAGAATAAAGAGAGCTATGAGGCCGCACGAGCCTCGATAACCGAATTGCGGTTGTCCCTCAATTCATACAAGGAGCGGCTCGAATCCATCAAGAAAGAGTCCGAGCATGGCCTGAAGATGCTCTCTGATCTCACGACGCTCAGGGAACGTCTCGTAGAGGAGAGGGCTGAGATCGATTCGAGGATAGCGAGGTGCGGGGAGGAGATCGAGAAGAACAATGAGTCATTGAAGGAACTCGTTGTGAAGGCTGACGGCCTCAAGGGAGTGATTTCGGAGAACAGGGAGATCATCCACAACGAATCCGAAGAACTCGCCCATATAGAGCAGGAGTCAAAGGCCCTCCGCAGCAGACTGGATGTCCTGACGGCACGGCTGGCTGAGATCGATGTCTCAATGGCTGAGCACAGAATAAAGCTCGAAAACCTGACGGAAGGTATCCGGCTGAATTACGGCATAGCACTAGCCTCCCTCGAGGTTGAACCGGTGGCCCCCGAAGATGAGGAGCGCCTGTCGTCAATACGGGAAAAGATTCTGGAACTCGGCCTGGTAAACCTCGGAACCCTCGAGGAGTATGAGGAGCTGAAGACCCGGTACGAGTTCCTCACGCAACAGCAGGATGATCTCAATAAATCCATAGCCGAGTTGGAAGAGGCCATTACCAAGATCAACAGTACGACAAGGAAAAAACTCAGGGACGCCTTTGAACAGCTGAGCGCAAAATTTTCGGAGGTCTTCAGCTATCTCTTCGGCGGCGGAAAGGCGGAGCTTGTCATGACGGACGAAAACAATATCCTCGATACCGGCATAGACATCATCGCTCAGCCTCCGGGGAAGAAGCTTCAGAACATCAATCTCCTCTCGGGCGGAGAAAAGGCCCTCACCGCCCTCTCGCTCCTCTTCGCAAGTTTTCTCATCAAGCCTGCCCCCCTCTGCATCCTCGACGAGGTTGACGCGCCCCTTGATGAAGCAAATGTCGGCAGGTTCGGGAAGATGCTGAGAGAACTCTCGGACAGGATACAGTTCATTGTGGTAACTCACAACAGGATAACGATGGAGGCTGCTGACTACATCTACGGGATAACGATGGAGGAGCCGGGTGTTTCGAAGGTTATCTCGATGCAACTCGCCGATGCCGTGTAAGCCGTGAAGTGCCGGGACTGTGAAGGAGAGGTGCGACTCACTTTTCGCTGAACGTCGGTGGTCTTTTGCTGCATGTCATGCAGCAGGATGTTTCCGGTTGCGGAATACCTGGACGAGATCGACGAAGATACTTGGGACAGCATCGCCACAAGGCCCTGTAGCCGCGCGTAGGATCCCATGAAGAGACTCATCGACGCATTGCCAGGCATAAGGGCCTCAACAGCCCCTGAGGACCTCATCTGCTACGGCTTTGACGCCTCCGGCACGAATGAACTCCCCTCCGCCGTCTTCTGGCCGGAAACCGCAGAGGACGTAGTCGCGCTCATGAAGGGCGCCTCTGAAAACGGAATCCCTGTGGTACCGAGAGGCGCAGGGACCGGGATGACGGGCGGTTCCGTCCCCCTGAAAGGCGCTGCTGTCCTGAGCACGGAGAGGATGAACAGGATCATCGATCTGGACAGCGACAACCTGAATGTCCTTGTTGAGCCCGGGATCATAAACGGCAGGCTCCAAAGAGCGGTCGAGGCGCAGGGATTATTCTATCCACCTGATCCGGCAAGCATGAATTTCTGTACGATCGGAGGAAACGTCGCCGAAAATGCAGGTGGGCCCAGGGCCTTGAAGTATGGTGTCACGAGGGATTACGTCATGGAGATCGAGGCGGTGCTTCCCAACGCCGATCTCATCATGGTGGGCGTGCGAACCCACAAGGGGGTGGTCGGTTACGACCTTGCACGGCTGCTTGTCGGGTCTGAAGGCACCCTGGCCGTAGCCACGAAAATACGGCTCAAGCTCCTCCCCTTGCCTGATGATATTGTGACCCTCCTCTGTCTTTTTGACGATCTCGAGGCAGGGGGTAAGGCGGTCTCATCCATTACTGCGGCAAGAATTATTCCGAGGACCGTCGAGTTCATGGACGGGGAAGCCATAAAGGCAGTCGAAAAGATTCACCCTCTCGGTATCCCCGACAATGCTGCTGCCCTCCTCCTCATAGAGATCGACGGACATCCTGAGGCAATCAGGAAAGAAGCGGAGAAGATTGCCGATATCTGCATGAAGTTGCAGGGTGATGTAAGCATGGCTGAGGACGATGATGCACGGGAGAGGTTATGGGAGTGCAGACGTTCGGTATCGCCTGCCCTTTACCACCTGAGCCCCGCGAAGATAAGCGAGGATATCGTTGTTCCGCGAAACAGGATCCCTCAGGCACTGAAGAGCCTGAAGCTGCTTTCAGAAGATAGCGGGATCAAGATCGTGACCTTCGGTCACGCAGGAGACGGGAACATCCATGTGAATCTCATGATCGACAGATCCAAAGAGGAAGAGTACCGTAAGGCAGAATCCCTGATAAAGGAGATATTCCGTCTCACCCTCGACCTCGGTGGGACAATTTCGGGAGAGCACGGAATCGGCACCACAAAGGCGCCGTATATTGGGATGGAGATAAAGGAACGGGAGATGAGGCTCATGAAGGGAATAAAGAACCTCTTCGATCCGAAGAACATCCTGAATCCCGGAAAGATATTTCCACACGAATAGTTTACCGGGGATTCGCCGAAGGCCTTACAGACAACCATGATCCATAGGCTGCTTGTAACGAGAAGCAACCCTGCGCGTCTCAGGGTACCCGGGCTTGTTGCGCGCTTCGTGGAGATGGAGAATCAATCGTGACACCTCTTGATGATACCATCGCGGCGATATCCACGCCTCTCGGCGAAGGGGGCATAGGAATCGTGCGGCTGAGCGGTAGCGATGCCATCGCGGTTGCCGGACCGATCTTCTCTTCCCGAAAAGGCGAGAGGCTGTCGGGGGCTGAGTCGCACAGACTCCTTTACGGCTCTATCAAAGACCCCTTTACCGGCGGCACGATTGATGAGGTCCTCGTCTCGGTGATGAAGGCTCCTCACACCTATACAAAAGAGGATGTAGTCGAGATAAACTGCCATGGAGGGATGGTCACCCTGCGAAACGTTCTTGAGCTGATCCTTCGACAGGGCGCGAGACTTGCAGAGCCCGGAGAGTTCACAAAACGGGCCTTTCTCAATGGAAGGCTGGACCTTTCACAGGCAGAGGCCGTTCTTGACGTCATACGGGCGAAGACCGATGCATCGAGGAAGGTTGCCCTCGAACAGCTTTCCGGCGGACTTTCCGGGAAGATCACTGCCCTGAGGGACAGGATTACCTCTCTCTGCGCCCACATCGAGGCGTATATAGACTTCCCTGAGGATGAGATCGAGCCCGCGTCTCAAGAGAGTCTGCTGAAGGAGATTCAGGATTTGAGAGGAGAGCTCTCTGTCCTTTCCGGCAGTTTTGAAGAGGGACGTTTCTTCAGGGAGGGACTCAAGGTCGCCCTTGTCGGGAGACCGAATGTCGGGAAGTCATCGCTCCTCAACGCCCTCCTCAGGAGAGAGCGGGCGATCGTGACGGAAACCCCCGGAACAACGAGAGACGTTCTCGAAGAGCATCTCAATATCAAAGGCCTCCCGGTGAGGATCATGGACACTGCCGGCATCAGGGAGTCCCATGAGATGGCTGAAAGGGAGGGAGTGGTCAGGAGTCTTAAGGCCCTTGATGAAGCTGACATCGTTATCGCTCTCGTTGACGGGAGCATCCTGCCCGATGATCAGGACAGAGAGGTTCTCGAAAGAATCAGAGGGAAGAAGAGCGTCGTTGCCATAAACAAATCAGACCTTCCGGCTGCTGATCCTTCCCTCGATGCATACCTCAGCGATTACTCAGACCATATCCTGGAGATATCGGCAAAGACCCTCAGCGGACTTGACGGGTTGAAGGACAGGCTTCTGGACCTGGCGGCAAACGGCGCTTCTTCAGGCGATATTGCCGGTGTTATCGTCACGAATGTGAGGCACAAGGTCGCCCTTGATCATTCGGTCTCAGCACTGAGGAGGACGTCTGAAGCCCTGGCTTCACATAAGCCTCTCGAGATCGTTGCTATCGAAATACGGGATGCCCTCGACAGTCTCGGAGAAATCGTCGGGGTGGTCACGACTGAGGAGATCCTTAGTAAGATATTCAGTGAGTTCTGTATAGGGAAATAGGAATCAAGTTCCTCAAATATTCATTACTTGCCTAACGTGAGATATTTCTTCTTAACAAAGGCAGTCTGGATAATATATAATTTCAGATGGACGACGTTTGAGCCAGAAAGAACCGAATGAGAGGAGGACGTGTGGACAGCCCTGACGGAAGTTGTAGCCAGTGCGTTATTCATAATCTCAATCAAGATCTCGATCAAGCCGAACAGAAAGAGCCTGGTCCGCATTGGTTAGTCCATGCGGCCTCCGTGTTGAATCGTTCCATCCTCTGATCCTCTTTCGAGCGATTCGCCTCTGGCCGCCACGATCTTTGCGGTTGAAATGGAGGTGAATCATGAAAGACCACAGCAGTATCCCTGCAATCCGGGTTATCCTCTTAACAAACGCAGAGCGCATACCTTCTGACAAGAACATTGTTGGCGCGGGTCAATTGATCCATTTCGCCGATAAGGATTCTGAAAGAGGAGGCGATCATGTTTAAGTTCCTCTACGACTTCTTTATGCCGTCGTGGATACGGAGTATGGCGAGTGCTCCTCACGCCCGCACCGAGGATGAGAAACGCCTTCTGGAAGTCTGCTCAGTGCCGGATGTTCAAGCTCTGCAAATGATGGGCAGCAATGATCGGGGGCTCAGCACGGAAGACGCGGAACAACTCCTCGAAAAATATGGGCGCAACGAAATTACCCAGGCGAGACGTCTCAATTTTCTTCAGGACGTACTACGGCGGCTCAAGAGCCCCCTCGTAGTCCAGCTTCTCGTGATAGCGGTCTTCTCCGGCATAATCGGAGAGCTCAAGTCGGCGATTATCGTGAGTTTTATGATCGTGCTGAGCGTTGGGTTGTCGTATGTGCTTGACCGGCGTTCAAGCCGGGCTGTCGAAGCTCTGGGCAAGAGAGTGCAATCCCGTGCCGTAGTCTTGAGAGATGGCAAGGAGACAGAGCTTCCCCTGGCTGAACTGGTTCCCGGCGACATCGTACTCCTTCAGGCCGGCTCAATCGTCCCCGCAGACCTCAGGCTTCTCTCAGCGAGAGATTTCTTCGTCAGCCAGGCAACACTAACGGGCGAGTCCATGCCGGTGGAAAAGAACGCGGAAGTCTCCGGCAATGGCGGACGGCCGTTGCTTGAGTTCGGTAATGCCTGTTTCCAAGGAACAAGCGTCGGCAGCGGGACGGCCCGAGGCATTGTGGTAAACACGGGGGGACGGACATTTTTCGGGGCCATTGCCGAACGGCTTTCTGACAGGGCCACAGAGACCAGCTTCGATCTTGGTGTGCGCTCCTTCACCTGGCTCATGATCAGGTTCATGATAATTATGGTCTCCTGCTGCTTTATGATCGTTGGCCTCACAAAGGGGAATTGGCTCGAGGCGCTTCTCTTCGGCGTAGCGGTTGCTGTGGGATTGACCCCTGAAATGCTGCCGATGATCGTGACGGTGAACCTCGCCAAGGGCGCCATATCGATGTCCCGAAAAAAGGTCATTGTAAAGAGACTCTCCGCCATCCAGAACTTCGGCGCCATCGACATCCTCTGCACTGACAAGACCGGGACCCTCACCCAGGACCGCGTCATCCTGAAGAAACACGTTGATGTGACCGGAGAGGAGAGCGGAAGCGTCCTGCGTTACGGTTACCTGAACAGTTATTACCAGACAGGACTCCGCAACCTCCTCGACAGGGCTGTCCTTGAACATACTGAATTCGAGGTGGAACGAACCTGCCGTCTTGTGGATGAACTTCCCTTTGATTTTCAGCGCAGGCGCATGTCCGTGGTGGTCGAGTTTGAGGGAGACCATGTCCTGATATGCAAGGGTGCGGTCGAAGAGGTTTACGCCTGCTGCAAGCACTACCAGTTGGACGGAGAGATTTATCCTCTGATCGACATGATCAGGGACGATCTTTTTGAAGAGGTCGCCCGTCTCAACAACGAAGGCTACCGATGCCTCGCCATAGCCTACCGGGAGTTTCTCCGGGAACAGGCGCGATTCACCGTCCAGGATGAATCTGCCCTGATCCTCCTTGGGTATATCGCCTTCCTCGATCCCCCCAAGGACTCGGCCGCCAGGGCCGTTACATTGCTGCAGGATACGGGGGTGCAGGTTAAGATCCTGACCGGCGATAACGCTCTTGTGACCGGCAAGATATGCCGCGACGTGGGCCTGAAGGTCCATCGCATAGTCAGCGGTGAGGATCTCGATCGCATGAGCCAGGAGGAGTTTGCTAAGTCCGTCATCGAGGCGAATGTGATGGTAAAGCTCTCGCCGCTCCAAAAGGAACGGGTGATCGAGTCGTTGCGCCAAGCCGGCCACGTCGTCGGATACATGGGTGACGGCATCAACGACGCTCCCGCACTGCGCGCTGCCGACGTAGGAATTTCGGTGGATTCGGCCGTTGATGTGGCAAAGGAGTCTGCCGACATCGTGCTTCTGGAAATGAGTCTCCTGGTCCTTGAAGACGGCATTCTGGAGGGACGAAAGGTCTTCTCCAATATCATCAAATACATCCGGATGGGGGCGAGTTCAAATTTCGGCAATATGTTCAGCGTGCTGGGGGCCAGCTATCTTTTGCCCTTCCTGCCGATGCAGCCCGTCCAGATTCTTCTGAACAACCTCCTCTATGACTTCTCCCAGACCGGCATCCCCACCGACCATGTGGATGAGGAGCAGATTGCTCGGCCTCGCAAATGGGATATAGGCAACATAAAGTGGTTCATGATCTTTATCGGTCCGTTGAGCTCGATCTTTGATTATGCGACTTTCGCCCTCATGTGGTTCGTCTTCAATAGCCGGGCCTTTCTCGATGTTGCCGAGGGGCAGGCTGGACGGGAGGTTCATGCGCAGCTGTTCCAGACCGGGTGGTTCGTAGAATCCCTGTTGACGCAGACGCTCATCGTCCACATCATCCGTACCAAGCGCCTGCCCTTCATTCAGAGCCGCGCATCTCTTCCGATGACGATGACGACCCTCGTTGTCATGGCTGTCGGCGCCTGGCTGCCCTATTCTCCCTTCGCCTCAACATTAGGCTTTGTTCAGCTGCCGCTCAGTTACTGGGGATGGATCGCAGCCTTCTTGCTGATGTATAGTGTACTGACACATACCGTGAAGAAATGGTTCTTCAAGACATTCGGAGGTGAATGAGATGCTGCATACTATTCTTCAGGCCTTGGAAGACGGCCGCGTCATCGAGCTCCCTGACAATGACAAGAAAGATGCCTTTACGGTCCTGGCAAGCCTTCTGGAAGCGGTCCCCTCAGTGCCTGCAGGGACTGACATCGTCGGCGCCGTGCTGTCCCGTGAGAGTGTCTCCAACACATCTCTGGGAAATGGCTGGGCCTGCCCCCATGCCCCGGTCACCTTTGATGGTGAATTACTCTGTTCGATAGGCTGGAGTCCCGCCGGTATAGATTATGGCAAACCTGGTGAGCCATCGGTGCGGCTGATCATAATGTTCCTCGTTCCTGATAACCAGAGGAGCCCCTATCTGAAAGAGGTTTCGACGCTTGTCAAAGTGCTGGGCAAGCATGGGGAATGCAGGGATCTTGAGCAGATAGAGGATCTGAATGCCGTTCGTCTGAGGCTGCTGGACATGGCGCATTTTGCCATGGAGGATGCAGGACCCGATACTCGTGCGAGAATGATTCAGTTGAAGGCGCGCGCCGTCGTGGCTCCTGTGACTATTCCGGAGTTGGAAAACATGATCATCGAGCCCCTTATGATTATCGCCGGCCCCGGAATCAAGACTGTGGTTCTTACCCAGAACCGCGAATTGGCCGACCTCACAAAAGACGACGAAACACTTGGTGCAGCCATTACCGATAAGAGCTGGCACGAATTGAAGGGATGGCGTATTGTGCGCCGGGGCAGTACCAACTATCAGGGAGACAGAGTTGTGTATGACTGCTTCGCCATACAGCCGGCAAAGAAGGAATAATTGCGATGCCGCACGATTCTTTTGGCCTCATGCATATCCTGATTTCGAGTTTTCCTTTTCTTATGAGCTCTATGAACTTCGAGACCCCTTCTTCGACTTTTGGCTTATCAGGAGAGTCTTCACGTCATCCTTCGCCTCACGAGGGGAGGGACAGGCGTAAGGGGAGTTGCTTTTCATCGTAAGCCTTCTTTCGTTTGTTGCTCATTCCCTCATCCAGAATACTGTTCCCTTTCCTCCGTTCGTAGAAATGGGGTAACGTTTTCACAGGAATTACGGTACAATATGGTCACTTATGAAAAAGTCTAACCACGCCTTCTCGGCTCATGCAGAAGTCAAGGAAAAGCAACGTTGATCCGAGAAAGTGTGTTCAATCGTCTTCATAGGCTGTTTCCCCACCGATTACGGAACCTGCGTTGCGACAGGTTGAGACAAATCGATATAGAGCTGAGCAACCGTTGTAATCTACGCTGCAGGATGTGCTGGTTTCATGGAGAAAAGGGCATTGGCGACCGGTATGAAGGCTGCGAACTCACAACGCGTGAGGTCTTTGGCGTAGTCGATGACATCGGAAAATATACCTCCAGTATATATATAGGCGGATCTGAACCGTTCATACGAGAAGATTTTATGGAGATCCTCAGACACATGAAGAGTAAGAACCTTGCGGTCTCCTTTACTACCAATGGAACGTTGTTGGATTCGGGAAAGATAGAAACGCTTGTTGCCCTTGGCGTTGATGCTGTCTATTTCTCAATAGACGGCAATGAAGAGCTGCACGACCGCGTGCGGGGGAGAGGCGTCTTTCATCAGGTAACCCAGAGCGTACGAAAACTTTCCGGAATAAAAAAGAGAAGAATGGGTGTGAAACCCCTTATTATAGTGAATATTGCGGTAAGGTCCGATCTGATCGGTCATGTGAAGGAGTCGATGGATGCAATAAGGAACGCAACAGATGACGGTGCTGATCTTTACCGGCTTCATCATCTTTGGTATGCTACGCCAAGCGAGCTGTCTCGACATCAGTCAGCGGTCACGGAGAAACTGAGCCGATGTGCAGTAGGCGCTGCTAGTCACGTAATCCCCGGTTCTTTTGTGCTTGATCCGGCGAGATTAGCCGCGGAAATTATGGACGTAAGCAGGTTACCGAAGGTAAGGAGTTATCCTGATTTATCATATACTCAAATCATAAAGTATTATTCGAAAAGCCCGACCGTGAGAAAGAGATGTATTGCTTCGTTCTTTGCTGCCGTTATCAAACCGAACGGCGACGTAACGTTTTGTCCTGACGAATGGATTGACGACTATATTCTCGGCAACATTCTCAATGATAGTTTTCATAATATATGGAACAGCGAAGAGGCACACAAATTTCGCAGGGTGTTATTGCGGGAGAAACATTTTCCAGGCTGTCAGAGATGCGGCTGGATGTACTCTTACTGACAGCAGGCATCTGTTTGCGACAGGGTCAAAGGAGGGCTTGAGTGGCTTCACCCGCGAAAGTGCTCTTCCTGGCTATGGATGCTGGGGATAAGTCTCTCATAGAATCCTGGGCCGCTGCCGGGACATTACCTGCCCTTCGTGCGTTGCTTGCCGAAGGGTTGGTCGGAAATACCATAAGCCTGGAAGGGTTCTTTGAAGGAGCAACGTGGCCGTCTTTTGTTACCGGAGTGACACCCGGCCATCACGGCTTCCATAGGATGATTCAATTGAATCCGGGAACCTATGAGTTCCACCGGTGCTTCACCGGCGAGTTTATAAAGCCTGAGCCCTTCTGGAATTACCTTAGCCGCGCCGGACGAAAAGTCGCCATACTTGACATCCCTCTGTCCGGGATCTCCCGCGAAATCAATGGTATTCAGATGGTGGAATGGGGCTCTCATGATCGCAATTATGGATTGTGCACCTGGCCGGAGAAACTGAAGAAGGAGGTGCTGACTCGGTTCGGCCGGCACCCGTTACGAAAGTCGTGCGACTCCTATGCACGGACTCCGGAAGAGGTTTGCAGATTCAGAGACCTTCTCATTCAGGGCGCACAGAAAAAGGCGGAACTGACCAAGTATTATCTGAATAATGGTGGTTGGGACTTCTTTGCTCAGGTCTTTTCCGAGAGCCATTGCGTTGGTCATCAATGCTGGCATCTCCATGATCCGAATCATCCAGATTATGATCCTGAGATTGTTGCTATAACAGGCGATCCCATCCTCGATGTTTATAGGGCTATCGATGCTGCGATCGGAGATATCCTGACGCACATCGACGACGACACCATGGTTGTCTTCCTTGCAAGTCATGGCATGGCCCACAATATTGGCGCACCCTTTCTCCTCAGAGATATTTTGGTCCGCTTGCAGGTAGCGGAGGCTTGTTCTTCTAAGATCCCCATGGGAAGGTCACCCGACATTCTTGACAGATTGGACGCTCTCTTTGCCTGGAGTTGGAAATATACTCCGGAGGGGATCAAACAAAGGCTCAAGCCCGTTGCTGATCGTTTTTATGATTGGATTCACCGTGGCCATGTCCACGTTCCTTCTTCGGTATTACATATAGATCTGAGAAAAAGTAAGTGCTTCCCGTTGGACAACGGGGGACCAGTCGGCGGTATTCGCATCAATGTGGCAGGCAGAGAGCCTGATGGCGTCATCAAGCGAGGAGCGGAAATGGATATGTTCTGTGATGATCTGACTAAAGCGTTGTTAACCATTGTTGACTACGATACGGGAATCCCTATGATAAAGAGTGTAAGAAGAACAGACACCTTGTACCAGGGAGAGTGCCTCGATCACCTGCCCGATCTCCTGGTAGAGTGGAGCGATAAGAAATTGTTGGGCAGCGGGGGCAAAGGGAATGTCGACAGGAGCAAACTGACGCTCACTTCCGAAGGGACAGGGATAATTGAGGGAGTCAATCACGACTGCCGAAGCGGTGATCATAGACCCGATGGTCTCTTTATCGTTCTTGGACCGGGGATAAGGGCAGGTCGACTGGAAAGAACGGTTTCTCTCATGGATTTTGCGCCTACGTTCAGCAGCTTCTTTGGTGTCACCTTGCCACAAGTCGACGGTGAACCGATGAACGAAATCTTGTAGTCATGCTCGATCGTGAAATCCCTATCCTGGCAGGCACGGTCATACCGGAACTAGCCCTATGACTCATAAGCCTTCTGTAAGCATCGTATCATCTGTTTTCAACAATCGTCCCTATATCGGACAGACCATCCAGAGCGTCCTGAATCAGACGTATGAAGATTGGGAGTGGGTCATTGTAGACGACGGGTCGACAGACGGTACGGGTGATATCATCCGGGGCGTTAACGATAAGAGGATACGGTATATTTTCCAGGAACACGCTGCATCACGGCATCTTGCGAAGAATTTCAATAGGGCCCTCATGATGTGTAACGGCGACCTCATTGCCTTAATCGATGGCGATGATTACTGGCCACATGACAAGCTTCAGATACAGGTAGAGAGTTTTGATGACCCGTCCGTTATCCTCAGTTACGGCGAATCGTATCTCGTGGACCATGGAGGAAAGAAGATAGGCTTCGTCGGTATTCCGGAAGATCTCAGCTCAGCCAATAATAACCCGAAAGGGTCTGCTTTGAAGATCCTGTTGGTCGAAAAGTCTTGCTTCATCGTCAACCCAACAGTCATGATGAGAAAAAATGCTCTCCTGAGAATTGGTGGTTTTCTGGAAGTGAAAGGAATGGGACAAGATTTTCCAACGTGGGTCAGACTTGCGCTGGAAGGCACGTTCTCAGCAGTCCCCCGTTGTCTTGGATACTACAGAAAGCATGCCTCCTCGACGTCCTTTGTGCAGAATCGGGAAGTAGCTTTTAGCGATGAGATCAGGTTTCTCGAACACTTTCTTCTTGAGTTTCGGGTTAAAATGGCCGGCCTTAGTCTTTCTCATGACAGAGGAGAACTCAGGGAACACTGGGAAGACATGAGAAGGCATATCCCTTACAGCAGCGCCCTGTATCTGCTCATGTTCCGATGCTTTGAGGATGCTCGATCGGAATTCAGAAAATTCCTGACAAAGGCACCCTCAGCCAAGAATAACCTCATCTATTCCCTCGTCGTCCTTTCATCATGGTTGAGAACTGATCTCGTCAATCCAGTCGCCTTCTTTAAGGAGAAAGTGAAATCTCTCAAAAAACGTCGGCCTTATCATGCAAACCGGCTGCATGAGGCACAGTTTCGAGGAGACCGAAAGAATCATCGGGAAAATATGGACGCATCAGGACATTCATGGTTGAAAAGGTGAAGGCCCTCTTTTTTATACCCTCGCTGGAAGGTGGTGGTGCCGAGCGGGCCATGTCAGAGATTCTCCATCATATGAATAAAGAGAAAATCGAGGCCGTACTCATTCTGTTGTACCCCTGTGACAGTTCTCCTTACAGGGACTACTTACCTCGAGGCTTGAAGATCATCGTGGTAGAGAGGGCGTCTGATAATGTCCTTCAGAAGATCAAACAGTATGCTGCGTTCTTGAAGATTGTCTACGACGAGAAGCCACACGTCGTCATGAGCATGTTAACCTACAGTAATATCATGGCTATTTCCGCGAAACTCCTCTTCGGAGGAAAGATCATCATCGGCGAGCACAACACACTGAGTGAGATAACGAAGACAAAGGAAGGAAGGCAGATGCTGTGGTTTTCTACAGCCCATCTGGTCAAAATATTTTATCGATTTGCGGATAAAATCATTGCGGTGTCGGGAGGAGTTAAGACGGATCTCGTTGAGAAATTTAGGATAGCGCCTCATAATATCAGGGTTATCCATAATCCGATAGACCTGAAGCGCATCCCTGCGTTATGCGGCTGCCCTGGAGAACACCGTTTTTTTAGGGAGGAAGTTCCGATCATCGTATCTGTCGGTAGATTAGTTCCACAAAAAGGGTACGATGTTCTCCTTAAGTCCTTCAGCATGGTTGTCAAAGAGATGGATGCGAGACTCATGATCTTGGGTGAAGGCCCCGAAAAGGAATCACTATCAAGGCTGGCTAATGATCTGGCAATAGGAGAAAAGGTGTCTTTCGTAGGATTTCTGAATAACCCCTTTGCCTTCATATCCAAGGCTGATGTCTTTGTCCTTTCGTCCCATTATGAGGGGTTGCCGACGGTCATCTTGGAAGCGATGGCATGCGGAATACCTGTTGTTTCCACAGATTGCAAATATGGACCCAGAGAGATCCTGGAAAATGGTCACTATGGCCTGCTCGTCCCCACAGGAGATGCCGATGCCCTTTCACGTGAGATCGTGAGCTTACTGAAAAACAGGGTGCTGAGAGAAAGGTTGTCCAGATTGGGAAAGGAACGGATAAAGGATTTCTCGCCTGAAAGAATCATACAACAATATGAGGATATAATTTACGGTTGTTGTACTTGATAGATCATCGAGCAGACCGGTGTTATTTGACAGAGACTTAAACCGCAGAAAAACTACTACAGTTTTTTCCTGAGCAATACTGAGACCTACAGCCCTGAAAGTCTCCGAGCCTGAGTTTGTCTAAGCTGCTATTTCCTTCAGTACCTCAGGGTGTTTTGCGGCAATGAGAAGCAACGTCTTGGCCGCCCCGGAGGGATTCCTGCGGCCTTGCTCCCAGTCACGCAGTGTACGGGGAGAGATGCCGAGCAGTTGTGCAAACTTTTCCTGAGATACTCCGGGATTATTTCGTCTTTCTCTACAGTGCCGTCTTTCCTCGTCACCATGCGGCGCAGGGAACCATCAGGCTGCGGAACAAACTTAGTCTTCCGAGCCCATTCCACACAACCACCCTTTTCAATTGTTTCCATATAACGCTTGAGTGCTTCTTTAGCTTTGCTCATGGACAAATACTTCCTTGATTCGTTTAAGCCAATCGCGAGGGATAGAGGTGGTCGGGTTTGTTTGGACAGCTGAAAGCAGTTCTTAAGTGATAAGCTGCGCTGCCTCATGCCGCTACCTGCATCTGAGGTAGTGTACTCCAGTAAACATCATCGGGCGTCCTGCGGTCAAGGCTCTGATGCCGCCGCTGACTGTTGTAAAAGTCAAAATACTCTTTAAGCCCGTCCGGGCCTCGGCAATTGAGCTGTATGCCTTCAGATATACATCTTGATACTTCACGCTCCACCACAAACGTTCTATAAACACATTGTCTATCCAACGGCCCCTGCCCTCCATACTGATTCTGATACCCTGACCTTTGAGAACTCTAACAAAATCATCCGAAGTGAACTGGCTGCCCTGGTCTGTATTGAAAATCTCTGGGGTTCCGTACCGTGCAAGAGCCTCCTGTAGTGCCTCGACACAGAATGAAGCATCCAGAGTGTTCGATAACCTCCATGCGAGGACCTTCCGGCTTGCCCAGTCCATGATTGCCATGAGGTAACAGAAACCCCTCGCCATCGGTATGTACGTGATATCTGCGGCCCACATCTGGTTCGATCTGCTGATCTCCAGCTCCCTCAGCAGATAAGGGTAGACCTTATGGTCAGGATGAAGTCTGGATAACCGTGGCTTCCGGTACATGGGCATTATCCCCATCTTCTTCATCAGCGTAGCCACATGTTGACGGCCTACCTCATGCCCCCTCTCCAGAAGCTGATCCCGAATGCTCCTGCTTCCCATAAAGGGATATTTCAGGTGAATCTCGTCAATAAGCCTCATCAACTCAAGCTCCTGATCGCTTGCCGGTGCTGCCTCATAGTACAAGCTCGACCGGGATAGTTCGAGGATCCGGCTTGGCTTTGACGTGTTAAGGGCAACTCGTGCTCCCTATCGATCATTTCTTTGCGCTCGGCCCGGCTATGCGCCCGAGCGCGCTTGATAAAAAATCGTTTTCCATCGCTAACTGCCCAATCTTTGCATGCAGGGCCTTAACGTCTGGCCCGTCCTCCACCTGCTTATCCTTTCCAAACACTTCCTCCGCCCGCTCCAAGAGCTGTCGCTTCCACTCCGTGATCTGGTTTGGATGCACCTCAAAGCGTTCAGCCAGTTCCACAAGCGTCTGCCCCTCCTTCAGTGCCTCCAATGCGACCTTCGCCTTGAATGCCGGACTGTGGTTCCTCCTCGGTCTTTTACTCATTTCGCTGCTCCTTTCGGCCTTTTACAGGGCTGCCGGTCAAATTCGGCTTCACCAGATGCCCTGTAGGGAACGATCAGACACCCACTCGATGTCTGATACCCCTTCGATTATCTATTTTAGAGCAGCTTTACCACTTATGTCCCTGTCCAGTTTTTCCAGACCAGCTCTGATATCGTCGCGTTCTCCCTTTCCACTTCCGAGCGTGTTTTGCGGCGCCCCTCATTTCCAGAAGAGAGGCCACTTCATCTTTTGCTGTTACTTGACCACTCCGCAGGCCACTCTGTCGCCGCCCCCGCCAAGTGGCGCAGGACTGTCAGAATAATTGTCGCCTCCTGCATGGATCATAAGGGATCTCCCCCTGATGTCCGCCACCTTCAGACGCGGTGCAAGAACAGGGAGGGTGGCCTTGCCATCAGAAGCCACATAAAGGGCGGGGAGGTCACCGAGATGTCCGTTGCCATAGGGCCCCTCCTCCTCCAATTTATATACTCGGGCCGGATACCCGGCCCGGAGTTCGTGTGACAACTCTTCGGGTGAAAGGACTGTTTTCACCCATTTGGTCATCTCTCTCAGGGCCTGTCGAGATTCAGCGACCTTTTACGCCCTTTGCGATGCGGTCGCCGATCTCCTTGTCGATATTGCGCCAGTATTCGAACGCACGCTGCAGCACGGGTTCGGACACGCCGTTTTTCAGGTGCCCCACCACGTTGGACACCAGCCGATCGCGCTGGGCGTCGTCCATGACCTTGCGCACCAGGGTGCCGGGCTGTCCGAAATCGTCGTCGTCCTTGCGCTTGGTGTAGGCGGCGCGGATGAACTCGCCGCTGGCACTCCAGATGGCCACCTCGGGATACCGCTTGGGGTCGGCCTTGGGGCCGCCTTTTGAGTTGGGCGCATAGACCGGATCGGAGACGTTCTCAATGCGCATCGTACCGCCCTTGCTGTAACTGTGCACCGGGCTCTTCGTCCGGTTGACCGGGATCTGCTTATAGTTGACCCCCAGGCGTGCCCGGTGGGCATCCGCGTAGGAAATCAGGCGGGCGAGCAGCATCTTGTCCGGGCTCGGGCCGATCCCGGGGACGAGGTTGTTTGGCTCGAAAGCTGCCTGCTCGATCTCAGCGTGAAAATCGCTTGGATTTCGGTTCAGCGTCAAACGGCCCACTTCGTGCAGCGGATAGTCACCATGCGGCCATACCTTGGTCAGGTCAAAGGGGTTGAAGCGGTAGGTCTTGGCCTCTTTGAAGGGCATGATCTGGACCTTCAGTGTCCAGCTGGGGTAATTCCCCCGCTTGATCGCCTCGAACAGATCGCGGCGGTGGTAGTCGGCATCCTCGCCGGCGATCCGGTCGGCTTCTTCCTGGGTGAGGAAATCAATGCCCTGGTCGGTCTTGAAGTGGTACTTCACCCAGAAGCGCTCGCCTTTAGCATTGACCCACATATAGGTGTGGCTCGTGTAGCCGTTCATGTGCCGATAGCTCCTGGGGACTCCGCGATCGCTCATCAGGATGGTGACCTGGTGGGCCGACTCGGGCGAAAGCGTCCAGAAGTCCCACTGCATGTCGTTGTCGCGCAGGCCGCTGTCCGCACGGCGCTTCTGGGAGTGGATGAAGTGCTGGAACTTCATGGGGTCGCGTACGAAAAAAACAGGAGTGTTGTTCCCCACCATGTCATAATTGCCCTCGGTGGTGTAAAACTTCAGCGCAAAGCCGCGCACGTCCCGCCAGGTGTCGGGACTGCCGCTCTCGCCGGCCACCGTGGAGAACCGGGCCAGTACGCCGGTCTTCGTACCCGGTTGGAACACGGCCGCCTTGGTGTAAGCGCTGACGTCCTTGGTCACCTCGAAGTATCCGAAGGCCCCGGAGCCCTTTGCGTGGGGCTGGCGGTCCGGAATCATCTCGCGGTTAAAGTTGGCCATCTGCTCCATCAGGTAGTGGTCCTGCAGCAGAATCGGGCCATCGGGCCCCACGGTGAGGGAAAACTCCTCACTGGCCACTGGGATCCCGGCATCTGTTGTTGTGGGTTTGCGGTCGTTGTCTTTCATGGTAATGCCTCCTTTCTATTCATAGCCCTTAGAGTGAACGGACTATCCCATTGTTCGATCTGACTGATGCGCCATGAGTTGTTAACTAATTTCCTTTTATCAAGCAGCAAATCTCCCCTTCTGGTGATACCTCCTCTTCTTTTCTGCCATAACAATCTCCTTTCTGTGTTCACCCCGAAGACGGGGTAACAAACGATGGTGTACCTAGCAAGGCTGGGGTGCGATGTCTCGCATGTTTATCCAAACAGGAATTGTTCCGATTAAGAAAAAAAACATCAGCGTCTCTTTGCCTGGCACTCCCTGCATAACCCATAGTATTCGAAGCGTATCTGTTGAATCCGAAATCCTGTTTTTCGCTCCACGTGCTTTGCCTGAAATGGTATCTCTCCGTGAAAGTCCTCTATCTTCCCGCATTGCGTACAAACGAGGTTGAGATGGTCGGTTATGTCCCCCTCATATCTGTTTTCTCTATCGTAAAATTCAAGCTCTTTTATCAGCCCCTCTCTTTTCAGGAGGTTCAATGTGTAATAGACCGTAGAGGCACTTATTTTTGGGACCTTCTTCCTCACCTTTGCCAGGATTTCCATAGCGCTCGGATGGCTCCTGTCAACGGCAAGGACCTCGATAATTTCCAACCGCTGCCTGGTGAGCTTCAGATTGTTTTTTCTGAGGGTCTCGATGAGTTTGTCTTTTATTCCCCTGGCAGCCACAGAGATTTGCTCATCAATTAGGAATGATTCCTATTTGGAAATAGTACCACGGTCGGTTTCCCCTGTCAATATGTCTGCCTTATGTGGCCGGTCTTCAAGTCATTCCGGAATACCTTCACAGTTCGGACCACAGAAAACGCAATTCAGTATCAACAAAACTCAAAACATCATATGTTTTCGAATTTCTTGAACTTATTACCCTGGACGCCGCATATGGGGCATCTATCCGGCGCTTTGCCGACAACAGTATGACCACAGACAGGGCAAATATGAACATCGCCGACCTCCATGTCCTGCCCCGACTTGGCGGAATCCTTTGCCTCTACGTAGAGCGCCGCGTGTATCTTCTCCGCCTCAAGGGCATAGTGCATGGACTTTACCGCTTTTTTCTCATCCTGCAATTCTGCAACTGTTTTATGCGACGGATACATCTCATTGACCTCGAACTTTTCTCCATCAATGGCGGTATCAAGGTTATCGATGGTGAGGTTGCTTCCATTCAATGCATTAAGGTGATTCGATGCATGAACCCTCTCTGCAAAGGCTATGGCTCTACAGGGTTTGTGAAGCACCTCTAATCCGTAATGACTCTCAATTAAATTTTACCTCACTATCCGCCCCTGTCAAGCCATCCGTTGATTTCATAAGATGAATTTTTGTTTCAGCAATTCGTTGAATTATGCTTCTTCATTCCGCATGCCTCAGAACTGCACCCGGCACAATGCCCTTTCTTCTTCCATAAGGGGCGGTATAAAAGATATACCGCCCCTGAGACGATTACTGCCATCAATACGATATCTCCTAACCCCATCTCAGCCTCCCATCCCTAACAATTTCCCGCCTTGATAGATCACTACCGCCACAACCCATGCAAGAATCGAATGGATGAGCACGGCCTGACCGTAAATCCTCCAGGTCCCGAACTCCTGTTTCATCGCTGCGGCGACTACCACGCACGGCCAGTAAAGAAGGACAAAAGCCATGAAGGCATAGGCGCTGAGCGGGCTGAAAACACCCTGTAACGCCTGCCTCAAAGGGGACCTTTCTTCTTTTTCTTCTTGCGATTCCTCAGAGGATAGACTTGTGATTCCAATCCCTGAAACTACGTTGACCACCGCATTCTTTGAGGCGTTTAGAAAGGACGTGCCCATCTTTTTCAAGTCGTCGATGAAAACAGGCGCTTCCTTTTTCTCCTCATTCTTGGGAACGTATATCTCTGCCATCGTCCCCACAACGATCTCTTTTGCGATTACGCCTGCCACGAGGGATGATGCAGCCTCCCATTTCCCGAATCCTGCTGGTTCGAGTACCGGGGCGATGACCTGTCCCATCTTGCCCAACAACGAGTCTCTTTTATTTTCGATTCCCCATGGAATGTTAAGGAGGAACCATACAAGGATGGAAACGGCGAAGATATAGGTCCCCGCCTTCACGACAAAATGCTTGAGCTTCTGCCATGTGTGGATCATGAGGTCTCTCGAAGTCGGGATCCTGTATGGCGGAAGCTCCATAATGAACATGGGCGCCTCTTTCTTGAACATGGTCTTCTTTAAGAGATAACCAAGAAGGATTGCCATGACGATGCCGAGAACGTACATCGACCAGAGAACCGTTCCTGCATTTTTTACAAAAAAGGCTCCTATGAATGCCACGTATACGGGAAGCCGTGCCCCGCAGGACATAAGAGGTATTAGGAACGCGGTAAGCTTTTTGTCCCTCTCACTTTCAAGGACCCTTGTGGCGTAAATAGCCGGGACGTTGCAGCCGAACCCCAGCAGCATGGGGATAAAGGACTTTCCGTGGAGTCCCAGGGCGTGCATAAGCCTGTCCATCACAAAGGCTGCCCGGGCCATGTAGCCGCTTCCCTCAAGGAAGGTGATGAAAAACATCATGGCGGCGATGACGGGGACGAACACGAGGACAAAGCCAACGCCGGCAATGACACCGTCGGTGGCGAGGGAATGTATCCAGCCGGGTGCATGAATGAAACCCAACATTGCATCGGCCCATCTCTTAAGCGGACCGGTCCTTGCGTCATCAATCCAGTCGGAAAAGGGTTTTGAAACATCAAAGGCGAGCTTGAAGACGAGCCACATCGCTGCAAAAAATATCGGGATGCCGAGAAACCGGTTGAGGACGATCTTGTCTATCTTTTCGGTCATCTCCATCTTCTTAATCTCCGGTCTTTTCAAAACCTCTCTCGCAAGACCCGCTGCCTGAGCATACCGCGCATCTGCCATCACCGATTCAATATCCTCGTCGTGGGCTGCCCGGAGGTGCCGGAGAGTTTCGCCAAGGAGACCGCTTTCGTCGAGACCGGTCTCTTCGAGAACATGCTCATCTCCTTCCATCAACTTGAAGGCGAGCCACCTTGGCGGGTATGCCGCCGCAACGGAAGAATGGTCTTTGAAAAGATGATTCTCCACAGCATGGACTGCTGCCTCTATGTCGCCGCCGTAATTAAGTCGTTTCGGCGCGTGAGCAGCCGGGTTACCGGCGATAAGGATCCCTGCTTTGACAAGTTCATCCATACCCACCTTTTTCGTGGCAACGGTGCAAACTACGGTGATCCCGAGTATTTTCGATATCGCCTTCGTATCGATCTTGTAACCCTTTTTCTCCGCCTCGTCGTAGATGTTCAGGGCCATTATGATCGGGATGCCGAGCTCCATCATCTGGATGGTGAGATAAAGGTTCCTCTCGAGATTGGTCGAGTCCACAACGTTAATGATGACATCGGGCTTATTGTGGACAAGGTAGTCCCGCGCAATGATCTCTTCCTGCGTATAAGGGCTGAGACTGTAAGTACCGGGAAGATCGACGAGTTTGATCTTCGTCCCTTCAAATTCGAAAAGGGCCTCCTTCTTTTCTACGGTCACGCCCGGCCAGTTGCCCACATGGAGCCTCGTTCCTGCAATTGCATTTATCAGGGTTGATTTGCCGGAGTTAGGGTTGCCTGCAACTGCAACGGTTATTGTCCTTGTTTCTGCACCCTTTTCTTTTAACTCTAAACTCTTAACTCCCAACTCTAAGCTCATTTCAGCACCTCCACTGCTATTCCTTCCGCTTCCTTCTTTCTCAGAGAAAGGTTATAGTTTTTTATTGTCACCTCTATGGGATCGCCCAAGGGCGCCACTTTCTCTACCTTTACTTCCTCTCCTATGAGTATTCCCATGTCCATAAGCCTTCTTTTGAGCGGACCAATCGCTCCCATTGCTGTTATTTTCCCCTTTTGGCCCGGCTTCAACATCGCTAAGTTCATCAAAACACCTCCTTACGCATTCTGAATGCAGGCGAAAGCCTATGCCTGCTGACTATTGTCTTTTCACCATTATCCTCATTGCCATACCGCGACCGATGGCGATCCTCGATTCGTCGATCTTCAGGAGGATAGGGCCTCGCCCCTCATTGTTCAGCATTTCCACGCTCTTCCCGATGCGAAGCCCCATATCCTCCGCATGGCATAATTGATTCCTGCTGGTTCCATGACAGACGCCCTTTTGTCCCTTTATCTCCACAATCACGGCCTTGTCGCCTCTGCTCAGAAGCCCAAGTGGTGCCATCGTCTTTTGTCCTCCTTTTTCATGAGACATCAAAATCTCCAGGTTATGCCGCCCCGGATGGAGATATC
Organism: Thermodesulfovibrionales bacterium; assembly: GCA_035686305.1. Lineage (NCBI taxonomy): Bacteria > Pseudomonadati > Nitrospirota > Thermodesulfovibrionia > Thermodesulfovibrionales > Thermodesulfovibrionales bacterium. Next base: position 43,447 of record DASRZP010000005.1, read on the forward strand.
CATTTCGGGTTTTGTTAAGCCGCCCTTTAAGCCAAGACCGATATCAAGATTCTCTCTCAGAGAATAGATCAGTCCGCCGAGGATATATGCCAGCGGATTAGTCGACGCACTGTCAGGGTTGGTCGCGAGGCCGATATCCCCCACGAGCTTCAGATTCTTAATTACATCAACCGTTGCGGCAAAAGAGGCATGCCACAGGTCCTTCCTCTCGTCGACCTTATTGTCGTTCCTGACATAGGAGAGGTTGATGTGAAACGCCCAGGGATTCAGTTCCTTAGAGGCGATCAGGTTGAGGTAATAGGTCATCTTTCCTGCGCCGAGGCCTTTATCTTCATTGCCTGTGGGGATGGTGAGGCCCGGCTTCAGGGCGAGGCTCAACCCGTCCTCGTCATAGAACCGCCATTTTGCCTCTATAGCCATATCCCCCAGTCCGTCCCCTTTTATCAAGGATCCGGCACCGTCAGAGCTCCAGGCCTGATAGGGGATACTGATAAATGCTAGATCCAGCGTATCGATGAGCCCATACGTCAATGTTGCCGAGATGTCGCTGTTCTTTGTCGTAACCCGTCCTTCACGGTCATGTCCGTACTCCCCAAAGAGCTCGATCTGAACATTCCCTTTGCCCTGCGTGCCCGTATCATCCGTAATGAGGGGAATGGCAGCAAATGCCTCTCCTGAGTTAATCATAAAAAACAATACAACCCACAGAATCTTATTCTTTATTTCCGGCTTCTGAATCCTTTTCATCTTTTTTCTCCTTTCTTGACTCTGGACTCAGAGGCCGCTGGTCTTCTTGATTTAATATCTGTTTTCCCTGACACAACTTCTCAAAATCTGCCTTTACAAGAGGAATGATGCAAATCCTCTTGCAGCGGCGGCATTTGAGCTCTATGCCTCCGGTTGTTACACACGCCATGAGACTCCCGCATCCGCATCGTAATTGCCGCTCTCCGTCTGAGCATCTTTTCGATGGACGTCTTTTTTCACAAATGCTGTGATTCATCCTGAGCATCCTTGGATTCTCTTATGCCTTCTTAATACTGATATGCATTATCATTACTGGAGTAAAAAAAATTATCTACATTTACTGCACATGCCGTATATCTCCAGCTTATGCCTCATCGGAATAAAGTCGTTTGCTTCTGCAAGTTTGTTTTGAAGCTTTTCTATTTTTTCATCGTGAACTTCGATGAATTGTCCGCATTTCAGACAGACGAGATGGTCATGGTGCTCGTGGCCGACTTTCTGCTCATATCGTGTTTTCTGTTTGCCGATCTTTATTTCGTCGGCCAGGCCGCACTCACAGAAGAGACTCAGATTTCTATGGACCGTTGCATAGCCAATCTCTGGATGCTTCTTTTTTACTGCGTTAAATAATTCCTCAACCGTGATATGCTTGTTAGCAGACAGGAATGCATCAAGAATCACTTCCCTTTGCCTGGTATTGCGCAATCCTTTTTCTATTATGCAGTTTCTGAAAATGTCTTTTGCGTTGTTCGCACTCATAATGACATTACGATAATGATAATCACTATCAACATTAACAAATAGAAATTAATATGTCAAGCTTTTTTTCAACTCCCATAGCTGACCAGCTTGACCTCATACATCCTGGTCTGGGCAAACGAAAGTCTCAATCCTTTCCGACTATGATTTTGCGTCATTATACTTGCTGACGTTCATGAGCTCACATGATGCGCCTTTAACAGCCTTAAGACTTCTCTCGCGATTACGGGCGGGGTAAGAACGACGGCGAGGGCAAAACTGAATTCTTCAGCTCTTGCTTTTTCGATCCCCTCGTGGATATCGTTACCCCGGAACGGTTCCAGTTCCCGGACGAGTTTTGCTCTTCGCGCCCTAGCCCTGATCTGCCTGAGACTCTCTCCCTGATCGACTCCGTATCCTTCCAGCCGGTTATGTAAACATTCTCTCAGGCATAAACAAAACGCCGTCTCTCATAATGTGATAGGCTGCTCTCGACAATTTGTTTGCGAGCGCATTATAGGCAACCGGTTCGTTTGTGTACCTACGTTTCCGATCATAATAGGCCCTCGCTTCCGGGTCAAACCGCCGCGCAAGCTCTGCTGCCTCCGCATAAGCCCAGGACAGATACTTATTACCATTCTTCCTATTGGTGGTCCCTTTCTTCTTTTCATTGCTGAACCTCGCTGCCGGAACCATCTTCTTCGCAGTTATCACAAGTCGAAACTCTATGAGGAGTACGCCTGGAAATAGAAACCTCTGAAAAGATCTGAAGGCGTTTGTTTTGACCTGCAGAACTAAACCGCTTGCGCGGTGGTAACGAGTAGTCAGTCAGTTCCGAAAAAATAGACCTCTCTTTGTGTTGTCAGGCTTTGCCTGTTCAGTCCGCCCTTGCTGATCAATTCTTGTCATTTTACAATCTTCTTCTGACGGA
>DASRZP010000006.1 GCA_035686305.1 Thermodesulfovibrionales bacterium
CCGTGGCCGTTCCTATACCCCAACGTGCCATCAACCATCCTGAGTCTTTCAGACTTCCGCCTCCCGAGAAATGACTCGACTTCATCTTCTAAAATGGTCTGGATGTATTCCTGCATCTTTCCTCGAACCATCTCCTCTAATGCCTCGTACGTCGCGCTTGACGGCCTTGCCGTCTCGGTGATACCCTTTCTCATGGTGGTGTCTCCTTCCTTTCGTTGATTTCCAGGTCAACTTAAAAGGATACACCGCCTGCTATCTATTTACACACTTTTTGATTGTACCCCCTCACAATCGGCGAAATACACAGCCGGAAAAAACAGACAAGAGGCTTTTACACTGACGAGCAAACAAGCAAAGTGAACAAACGGCATTATCCAGCAAACGAAAAAACGAACAAATAGAAGATCAGTCTCCGTTGATTGCCGGACGGTTTTTCCGGAATCTTCCGGTTCTACATTAATCCAGGGAGGAACTCATCGGCGGGCTCAATGGAAATGCCATCTCTCAACAGCCTCTCCCTCCCCCGGTAAACGAGGAGTCTTTTTGCCTCCGGGTAGTCTTCACCGAATGCTTTAAGCGCCCTGAGGTCCTGGGGATGTATGGTAGCTGAGTTTTTTACCTCTATCGCCTGGAAGATATTCTTCCCGTATACAATAAAGTCGACTTCAGATCCGGCGCTGGTCCTCCAATAGAAGAGTTCGCAGCCGGGATGAAAATAATCTATCCATGCCCTGAGGTGCTGGGCCACCAGTCCTTCGAGTGCGGCGCCTGATTTCTCCTCGGGTCGGTCAAGAGGACCGGACGGCCGAAGGACGTTGTAAATGCCGGCATCGAAAAAATAGAACTTCGGGTGGGAGGCAACCGCCCTTTTCGCCCTCTTTGCAAACACCGAGATTCTGAATGCGAGGAGCAGATCTTCCAGTATTACGATATAGCCTTCCACTACTTTGCGCTCTATCTGGCATTCGCGCGCCACATTACTTATATTCAGGACAGAACCGTGGGAAAAGCTCATTGTTTCCAGGAACCTGGTAAAGTTGCCGATGTTTCTCGTGAGCCCTTCCATCTGGACTTCTTCCCTCAGATAGAGATCCACATAGGCCTGAAGTGTCGCCATCGGGTCTGCGCTGTTAAGGACAAGCGGTATCGTGCCGATCTGCAGGGCCTTGTCCAGTTCAAACAGATTTTTGAGCTCGGCCGCCATAAAGGGATGCATATGTTTCATTAATGCCCGGCCGGCAAGGAGGTTGACGCCTCCCCTGCGCAACTTCCGCGCGCTTGAGCCGGTCAGGATGAACTGGAGTCCTCTCTTTTCTTCAATGAGGCTATGCACCGCTTCGAGAAGCTGTGGCGCTTTCTGCACCTCGTCTATCACGACCGCTTTTTTCCCCTCATGCGCGTCTACCAGTTCTTTTAATCTCTCCGGGCGCGCGGTGTAATTCCTGAAGACCTCGGGAAGCAAGAGATCAAGGTATAAGGCCTGCGGATAGGTCTTTTTGATAAAGGTGGATTTCCCTGTGCCCCTCGGCCCGAGGAGAAAGAAGCTTTGCTTTTCCGGCTTTAGAAAGCGTTTTAGAGTTTCCATTTTATGTCCATTTATGGAAGTATAATATCCAAATTGCAGATAAATTTCAAGACTATAAGACTCGATAAAAAGAGCGAACTTTGAGGTCAGACTGACATTTTTTACTGTCGTAGAATTGTAGTAGTTTTCTGCTTTTTATGTAGATTTGACCGCAATACCCGGAATACGTAGAATGGCCTTTTCTGCTTTAATATCAACTGGTTTTGCTGGAACCGTTGCCAGTTGCCCATTTACGAAAAATGGCCGAAACCCGCTTTCAAGGCGATAAGGATCTCTCTCAGAAATGCCAAGAGTGCTCCTATGAAAGCCAACATGGCGGCCACAAAGAGAAACGCGACCACCGCGGCGGCGAGATCAATCGAGAAAAGTACCCCGCAACCATGGAAGCGATCACCAAGCATATCAAAAGGGCGCATACAGTACCCAGTGTGATTGCAGGCTGGTCCTGATATCAGTGAAATAATAAGGCAAGAATGACAACATATTTTAGGGACGTTGGTTCTCAGAGCGCATTGCTCTTGACAGGCGGAAGGGGATTCGATATCCTGTTGTCATGCCGCGACAAGCCAGCCGGGGCAGCGAAGAGCTTGGACTTTCAGGCGCGGAGATTGCGCGTCATTTGAGAGTGAACACATCAAGCGTCAACCGGGCCATATCGAGGGCCGAAAAATATATGGATAAATAAGCAATGCACGCTATGAACCAACGTCCCTCAATTTTCACTATCTTGTCATTCACGACCTGAAGGATTCGCCGGAGGACACAGGCTGGGGAAAGTGCCTACTCCTATCTTCTAAAAGTGGCAGAAAGCAGAGGTGGTAAGATAATCTTTCTAATGACACTCTCCCTGACATCCACACGATTTGCCCTTGGATTTTTCAAAAGCCTCTCTGCCCTCTCTAAAAGAAAAAACAGCAATGCCGATTGCACCAAGGGAGTCAATCATACCTATCCCCGTAACCTCATACCCGATGCTTGAAACAAGCAAGATGACTGACAGATACATACATGTCTTCGAACAGTTGGCATCCGCTATCAATGCCTGGGAATTGTATTCTTTACCGATCTTCATCTTGTAGTGGATAAGAAGCCACATGGACAGGATAGAAATGAGGGAGACGACAATACCCCAAAAGGTTGTCTCTGGTCTGCTCCCTCTGTAAATGTTCAGGGCAGAAGTAGCTACCAATCCAACGGCAAGAACATAAAAACTTCCTCCTGTTATCTGCAGTGCTCTTTTTTCGAAGATGTCATGATTAACAGCATCACTTTGCTTCATTCGTCTGATCATATGCCATATCCCCATGCCGGAGACTACCTCAACAAAGGAATCAAGTCCGAACCCGAACAAGGCTATGGTTTCATCGTGAAGACCGAAGAAGACTGAAACGCCCCCTTCAAGGAAGTTGTAGAAAATGGTGATAAGGGCAAGGGCTGATGCCCATTTATAAAAACGGCTTCTATCTTGAACGGGTCGGATGAATGTCAGTTCCATATCTCTATGATAATGGACTCGCAACAGTTATGTCTCAACCTTTCTTCCTCCTCTTCCTCTCCTTCGGCTCGACCCCGAACCTCTGTTGGCGGCGTTCGAAAAGAGCCGAATATGGCGGCGGTGGCTCGGAGCCAGTAAGGGTTTGGGCGCGAGCAACCGTCAAACAGCTCTGCGCGGGGCGAGCTGATTCATGGAGCAGTTCAGTTGCGAGACTACCCGGTTGAGTTTTCAATTTGGCGGCTATTGCCTGTTTCTATAAGACCTCCCCTCAAAAGTGATGAATCTGCCGTTCATGGTTAGTCTGTCGAGAATCGCAGAGGCAGTCACAGAGTCAAAGACCTTTCCCCATTGTGACGGCACCAGATTTGTGGTAACGATGGTGGTACCAATTTCTGTTCGTTTCGAGATAATCTGGAAGATACAGTCGGCCTGTTCCTTGGTGAGCATGGCATAACCGAGTTCGTCGAGACAAAGGACATGCACTTTTGAATAGAACTCCACGAAGCTGTAGAGGGTTTTTGCCCTGGCCATCTTGCCGGCCAAAGAGGCTCAGGAAGATCGTCTGATGCCCCTTTGAGAGCGCATCATGGCACAGGGCGGTTGCGATATGAGTCTTGCCGACCCCGGCAGGCCCGATGATGACCAGATTGCTTGGTTTCGTCAGCCACTGGGTATGCATGAACTCCAGGATATTAGTCCTGGGGACCTTGGGATTGAACTTCCAGTCAAAGTCGTCCATCAGCTTGGCCCTCTTAATGCCGGATCTTCTCATGAGGTATTCGATCCGTTTTTGTTGTCTTCGCTGATATTCCCCAGTAAGGAACTTCTGCAGGAACTCCTTGTCCTGCTCGGACAGGGCGGTCACATCAGAGAGTAATCTGAAGTGATTCCACAGTTCAGATAAGTTCATCATAATCGCTGAGATTCCTCCCTTCGTAGTCGATGTTGAGAAGCCCGACATCCTGCGGATGCACAGGGTTTTGCTGATACCCGGTTGGCATAAGGAGACTCTGCACATAGGTCAGTTTATGGATCTTGTTGCCGATCGCCTCTTTGACTGCCGAAATGATTGTTTCCTTTGCGCTGCCCCTGAGGAGTTTGAACAGCCCATGGGCGACAGCCATAGGGTCTTGTCCTTCATCTTCCGCGTAGTTTAGGAACTGCGCTATGCTTTGATCCATGGCCTTCATGAGCTGATACATGCGCTGGTGCTTGAAGTGCGGAGTCCTCTCCAGGAGTTTCTCCCGGTGAGAAGGGTTCTCTATCTTTGCCTTTTTCTCAAACGACCGGGGATGTACAGCCACCTTCTTCCCCTTTACCGCTATCTCAATCCGCTGGGGATAGGCCAGGATGTCGCACGCTTGGCCGCTATAGGAAGAAGGCGCCGAGTACCGGTTGGTGTCGAAATACACAAAACCGGTGGTGCTGATTACGGCCGGCTGCACCCGGTAGGGTTTGTACGATATCCGGGGAAGCCCCTTGAGCCGTTCCCTTTTCAGGGCATCGACGGGTTTCACGCCTGTCGTGCGATGGACCCTGTTGTTTCTTTCGATGCGCCACAGGCCCGTCTTTTTGTTCAACTCCTCAATATCTCTGAAGGTATTGGTCCCAATGAATGCGCCGATATCCCTGATGACCCTCTCGACCCTGCCTTTTTCGTTTGCCTTGCCGGGATTGCAGGCATAAAGAGAGAATCCATAGTGCCTTGCGAAGTCCAGAAAACGGGCGTTATAGGCAACCTCAGGTTTTCTTCTTATGACCACACTCTTGAGATTGTCATAGCGGTTGGTGGCGGCCACTCCCTCGGTCTCCCTGAAGGCCTCCATGTGTCCATCAAGGAAAAACTCCATGGAGTTCCTGGGGTAGAACTTTACATACAGATACCGGGAGTACGACATTTGGGAGTGAACACATCAAGCGTCAACCGGGCCATATCGAGGGCCGAAAAATATATGGATAAATAAGCAATGCACGCTATGAACCAACGTCCTTCAATTGTCACACACATCCTGTTGCCTATCGCGCCAGTCCTGGCAGGAGCTGGGCTAGCCCGTCTGCAATAAACTCAACCGAGATTGCGGCCAGCAGGAGCCCCATCAGCCGGGTTGCGACGTTGATCCCTGTCTTACTCATCATGCGGCTGACCGGGATCGCGGCCTTGAGCGAAAACCAGGTGAGAAGCGCCACGATGAGGCTGCTTCCGATGATCAGGGCGAGGTGAAGGGGATGATGAAACGACTGGTCGGCATATATTATCACCGTTGATATCGCCCCCGGCCCTGCCAGAAGCGGCATCGCGATCGGCACTACCGCAATGCTCTCCTTCTCCTCAGCTTCCTCTGCCTCTTCGGAGGTCTGTTTGCTCTGGGTGTGCTTCGCTTGCATCATCTCGATCGCCATCAGAAGAAGAAGAATGCCGCCGCCGACCCTGAACGAGGCGATGCTCACCCCGAAGAAGTTCAGGAGGGGCTTTCCCAGGACCGTCGCGAGCACCAGCACTACGGCGACGGCGACGCTCGCCGTCCGCGCGATATACCGCCGCCCGGTCTCTCCCATCTCCCCAGTGAGACTGACGAAGATCGGAACAACCCCGAGCGGATTCACGATCGCCAGGAGCGTCGTAAAGATCTTTATGTATCCGGTCCATTCGGTCATGGCATGCCTGAGACGCAGCGTTACAGTCTTACAAACATTATACAATACGAAGGGAGACGCATCGAACGACATGTCTTGAGCACCTGACGGCCATTCCCAAAAGGGCTGTCCGTCCCACAAGTCTTGGGCCAGAATATGCTTCGGGTCGTCAGCGGTTTTTTGAGAAGAAGGCTCTTTTGTACGGGTTTGCACTGGATTGAAGAATGAAACCGGCAGGGTTAAATAAGCAGAAGGATAAATAGGGCCGGTAATGCAAGATACAGGACCCCAAGACCTCTCCCCAGTGCGAGGGTCTTTGTGACCAGAACGTACTGAATGTCCGCAAGGTTTCTCGTCTTCCTGAGCATCAGCGTTTTCAAAGCCATGGTTGAGGTCGTACAGTCTCAGGTTTTCGGCTTCGGCGCGCTTGCATGCCTCTTGAAACGGAACACCGGCAAGTGGTGAACATCGATTGAATTTTTTACTTGACAGTTAATGTTATAAATGTTACATTAGTATCATGCATAACACCGAGAAGATGTTCGTCGACATAGCTTTTGCAGAAGAGAGGGAGATCAGGCATATGAAGAATATTTCAGGCCGTTTCACTGTGCGGATTGAGAGCCTTTTCACAGCCATCACCTTTACCGGGGCAGGTGAACTCAACACCGCAAGGGATTTTATGGGTGGCGACTCAGGAGACAGCAAGCGGCCCGTAGGTTGCTGCTTACCCGACTTCTGCGCAGGTAGGGCTTAACCGTGTAAGGCGAACCCAATGAAAGGGACTGATAGAGAGAATATGGGCAGGGTAAAGGGCTGGCTCTTATTCTTTTATAGTGTGCCCTCCAAGCCCGTCAGCAACCGCATGAAGATATGGCGGAAGCTTTCGAAGGCAGGGGCCGCGCAGGTCAAGGGGGCGGTCTATATTCTTCCCATGAACGAAGAGCACTATGAGTTTTTCCAGTGGCTCGTCGAGGAAGTCTCTTCAATGGGTGGAGAAGCGGCATTTACCAGAGTTGAGGCTATCGATTCCATGAAGGACCAGGAGATTGTTGACCTTCTTAACGGTCACAAAGAGGCCGAGTATCAACCTATCAGCAAAACCATTGCAGACCTTGAGATAAGAGTGAACAGTATCAGGAAGGGGTCAAAGTCTCAGAACCTGAAGACGCTTTCGGAACAGATTGCCAAGGCATCAAAGAGCTATGAGGAAATCTTGAGGACAGACTTCTTCTCTTCAAGGATCGGCGCTGCCCTCAAATCAAGACTCAACGTCCTGAAGACTTTAACGAAAGGCCTCCCCGGTGCTCTACCTGAGGCAAAACCTGCTGCTGTGCCTTCAAGAAGGCTCGAAGACTACCAGGGAAAGGTTTGGATCACGCGCAAGAAGCCCTTTGTCGACAGAATGGCTTCGGCATGGCTGATCCAAAGGTTCATCGACAAGAACGCTACATTCAGATTCGTTGACGAGAGCGAGCTTCCGGCAGCTGTCGGCAAGGGTCATGTCACCTTTGATGTGAGCGAAGGGACGTTTACCCATCTGGGTGACCTTTGCACCTTTGAGGTCCTCGTTAAGGCATTCGGGTTGAAGGACAAGACCGCGAGAAAAATCGCTGAGATTGTACATGAGATCGATATCAAGGACGACAAATATAGTAATGCAGAAACCGTTGGTCTTGAGGAGATCCTTTCCGGTCTCCGGAAATCTGTGAAGGATGATACGGAGCTGCTGGAAAAAGGCATGTCGGTCTTCGAGATGCTTTATTTGTCAAAGGCAGGATGACACAATGACACCGGGAGTATCGTTCAGAGAGGCATTCCTTTACTGGTTCAGGCTGGGGTTCATCAGCTTCGGCGGCCCCACAGGTCAGATCGCCATGATGCACAAAGAAATTGTCGAAAACAAGAAGTGGATGCCTGAAGACCAGTTCCTCCATGCCCTACATTTCTGTATGCTTCTACCAGGCCCGGAAGCCCAGCAGCTGGCCACGCACATAGGCTGGACACTCAAGCGGACTCCCGGGGCCATTGCCGCAGGGGTCCTCTTTGTCCTACCGTCAGTCTTCATACTCTGGGTGTTGAGCTGGGTCTATACCGCTTTTGGTACGATTCCGGCAGTAGCGGCGCTTTTTTACGGCCTTAAGCCGGCGGTGGCTGCGATTGTTGCTGAAGCCGTGATCCGAATCGGTAAGAAGTCCCTTAGGAGCGGTAGTCTTGTTATTCTGGCCGCTTCATCGTTCATTGCGATCTATTTTCTAAACGTATCATTCCCTTTTATAGTCTTCAGCGCAGGCATTATCGGGTATGTGCTCAATCACCGGCTCTCAGGCCTATCAACTGCAACAAGCCCGGCGACATTCGAAACTGCGCACACTTCAGAATCCGGCGGATGGGGCCGTGCTATGCGGATCGCCGCATTCGGCCTTATCTTGTGGTTCTCTCCGATCATTCTTCTTGGGTTGTGGCAGGGGTGGGACTCGATTCTTGTTCGTATCGGCATTCTGTTTAGCAAAGCCGCCGTAGTGACCTTCGGCGGGGCCTATGAGGTGCTCGGCTATATCGGCCAGCAGGCAGTGAATCATTATGGATGGCTCCGCCCCGAGCAGATGATGGACGGACTCGCCCTTGCGGAAACAACCCCAGGCCCACTTATCATGGTGAATCAGTTTGTAGCCTATGTTGCTGCATATCTGCATACACCTGGTATCACCCCTGGTCTTGCTGGCGCAATAGGTGGGCTGCTTGCCACATAGGTCACATTCGTGCCGTCAATGCTCTGGATATTCATCGGTGCGCCTTACATTAGATCCGCTCCGCAGGAACATAAAACTCTCTTCCGCCCTGGCAGCCATGACCGCTGCGGTGGTCGGTGTAATCCTCAATCTGGCAGTGAACTTTGCGCCCCATACTCTTTTGCCGGAAACGGGCGGGTCGAGTGGTGTGCGCTTGCGGCCTCGATAGTAGCCTTCATCGGTATGACAAGGTTCAAATGGGCATGCCCCTGTTATCATCGGCTCGGCATTGGCTGGGCACATATGGAAACAGATTCTCTAACAGGAAAAGGAGAAAGACCATGAGCGCACAATTTTGTCCTGTTGGAAAACTTGAGAAGTTAATCCTAGCGACCGACAGTTCCCTGCACAGCGAAGGAGCGATTCGGGAGGCTATCAGCTTCGCATCGAAATGTTCAAGCAAACTTTACGCATGCATGGTGCTTGAGACAAACCCCGAATATGAGACCATAGGCTCCAACGTCTTTGAAAAAAAAGAGGAAGAAGAGGCAAGAGCCCATCTTGAATCCGTTAAGTCACGGGCGGCAAAAGAGGGACTGGCGTGTGAAACTATCTTCCACGAATCAATAGAGGCTTCTCAAGCCATCGTGGATGAAAGCCACTGAGAAGAAAGCAGATTCGGGCAAAGGAAATGGGATACGCAGGCCCTCACTGCGTGATGAGAATGATCGACATTGGCGTAGCCCTTTCGTCGGCTGCCAAGACCGCAAGCATCTTAAACGTAGACAATAGGGTTCAGCAGCGTGTCGGAGCAACAGCTCGCGCTATCGGCCTGATCAAAGGTGAGGTTGTAATGGGCATCCCGGTAAGCATAACAGGAAAGAGTATCTACTATGACCGGCAGACCCCGGTGAAGCATTAAAGGACAAGGTGATGGATAACATACTTTCTCCTTTTACCTCACTATGCTCTGTGGGCTTCTTTGCCAGACTGTCGTACGCACTTGCAAGAAGCCCGGTGCTTCCACTCTTCTCCCTTTATCTCGGCGCCGGGCCTGAGGCTATAGGATTTGCGGTAGGAGTATCAACGGTCACGGGGATATTCTTCAAGCTTCCAGCCGGTGCGTTATCAGATGTGATAGGCAGGAAGAGGACGATGATGATCGGCCTTCTCTTTTTCGCTTTCATGCCGTTCACCTATCTCCTCGTGAAAGATTACAACCTGTTGATCGTCATCAGGTTCGTGCATGGTCTCGCCACCGCGATCTACGGGCCGGTCTCGATGGCAGTTGTTGCAGATATAGCGGGTACGAAGAAGGGAGAGATGCTTTCATGGTTTTCGTCGGTAACTATCATAGGAAACCTCATTGGTGCGCCCCTCGGAGGTTTCATCCTCCATAGAGGTCCGAGGGCAGCAGACCCCTCCCTGACTGACTTTCAGTATGCATATCTCGCAAGCGGTTTTGCAGGTCTTCTCTCTCTTATTTTAGCTATTAAAATACTGCGAGGAGACAAATCAGCATCTGATGGGAGAGGACTCAAGGAAGCATCCCTGAAGTTTATTTCAGGAATAAGAGAGGTAATAAGCGATAAACGGATTGCGATCACATCCGGAATAGAAGGACTTCAGAACATGACGATGGGTGCCATGGAGGCCTTTCTGCCTGTCTATGCAGTAAAGGTTGTCGGTCTCAATGAATTCCAGGCGGGTATCCTCTGGGGAGTGCAGGTGGTGACGACAATACTCTCGAAGCCGATTATGGGGAGGACGTCGGATAAGTATGGGAGGAAAGCATTGATAAGCGTTGGGATTCTCACCTGCGCGGTCTCCTTTGGGCTGATACCCGTATTCAAAGGTTTCTATCAGCTCATGGCAACAGCAGCTTTTTTCGGTCTCGGTGAGGCGCTTGTTGCTTCGTCAGGAGCGGCGTTTGTAGCTGATCTCTGCAAAGAGAAGCACGTCGGGACCGCCATGGGGACCTTTGGGACAATATTTGACGTGGGTCATGCATCAGGCCCGATCCTCGCCGGTTTTCTCCTGGCACGGCATGACTATCTTTTTTCATTCCGGGCGATGGCCGCGGTTCTTTTGTTGGCCGTGCCGATATTTGTATTGACCGTACATCCAAAAGCAGGTGAAGTCAGCAAAACGTAGTCTAAGTGCTATGCTTCTTTTTTCTCAAGCGTTCATTTAATCTCTCCACGACCACGTAAAATACCGGCACAAACGGGATGGCCAGAAGGGTCGAAGAGATCATGCCGCCAAAAACGACCGTGCCGATGGACCGCTGGCTGGCGGCACCAGCCCCGAAGGCAACAATGAGCGGAACCACACCCAATATAAAGGCAAAAGAGGTCATAACGATGGGGCGGAACCGGCGCCTGGTCGCCTCTATGGCCGCCTCGGTTATTGTCATTCCTCCTTTGCGCAAGTCGCGCGCAAATTCCACGATCAGGATGGCGTTTTTGCTTGCGAGGGCTATCATCAACACCAGGCCCACCTGGGTAAAAAGGTTGTTGTCATATCCCCGGATGGTGAGGGCCAGCAAGACCCCTGTAAGCGCTATGGGAACGACCAGTATGACCGCCGCAGGCGATGTCCAGCTCTCGTATAAGGCTGCCAGCACCAGATACACAAAGATGATCGAAAGAGCATAAATGAAGTAGGCCTGATTGCCGACCTTTTTTTCCTGGAAACTGGAGGATGTCCAGTCGTACCCCATACCCTCGGGCAATTTTTGCGCTGCCGTCTGCTCCATGAAAGTTATGGCCTGGCCCGAGCTGAATCCAGGCGCAGCGGACCCGAAAATGGCAGCAGCCGGATAAAGATTATAGCGCGTTATCAGCTCGGAGCCCTGAGCCTGTTTGACATCGAGCAAGGCCCCCATAGGCACCATATCGCCATTGGAATTAGCCACATATAAGTTTTTTATATCCTCGGGTTGAAGGCGGTAGCGGTCATCAGCCTGTACATATACCTGGAAGACCTGGTTGTATTTATTAAACAGGTTTACAAATGAGGAGCCCAGATAAGACCGAAGAGTGCTAAATACATTCTCCACGGGCACCTGAAAAGTCTCTGCTTTCGTCCTGTCTATATTCAGGTAAAGCTGAGGGTTGCCGACAGCAAATGTTGTTTGAAGGCCCCGCAGGCCTGGCTTAGTATTCCCTGCCTGCACGAGTTCATCCGTTGCTGCCTTGAGCTGATCCAGGCCCAGGCTGCCCCGGTCTTCCACCATCATCTGGAAACCGCCTGTCTGCCCCAGTCCCCGGATCGGGGGGGGAATCACCACAAAGGCAAGCGCCTCCTGAATGCCTGCAAGTTCACGGTTTAGATGCGAGATAATAACGTCCTGGCTTAGAGCGGCGCCTCGCACACTCCAGTCCTTGTAAGGTAAGAAAGTGGTTAAAACGTTCGAGAGATTAGCGCCGTCCAGGATCGAGAAGCCGCCTATAGTCGCCCAGGCGGCAACTCCAGGAGAATTTTTCAAAATGTCATTAATTTTGTTGGCCACCTGCTTCACTCTCGGTTGTGATGACCCGGGAGGCAATACGGCGAGCAGAATTGCATAACCCTGGTCCTCGGTCGGGAGAAATCCGGTGGGCCTTTTCAGGAAGACCAGGAAGGTCGACGTGATGATGACGGCAAAGACGATGAAGAACAGGACCGCCCTCTTTACCATAAAGGTGACGACAGCCAGGTAGCCGTCAGTCACAGCTTGAAAGCCCCTGTTAAATCCCCGGAAAAACCAGTTTGGCGGTTTGTCTCCGCGCGGCCTCAGCCATAAAGCGCACTGCGCCGGTTTTAGTGTAAGGGCGTTCAGAGCGCTGATGACAGTCGTGGAGGCTATCACGAGCGCGAACTGGCGGAAGACCTGTCCTGTGAGGCCCGGCAGGAATGAAGCAGGCAGGAAGACCGAAACAAGGGCGAGCGTAATGCCCATGACAGGCCCCGTCAGTTCCTGCATCGCCTTGATTGTGGCCTCTTTCGGCGGCAGGCCGCGTTCAATGTAGTAAGAGCTGTTTTCCACAATGATGATGGCATCGTCTACCACAATACCGATGACAAGGACCAACGCAAACAGGGTCATGAGGTTTATGGTAAAGCCGAGCGCTGCTATGGCTATAAAGGCGCCGATGATGGTGACCGGAACGGTAGTAGCCGGGACCAGCATGCCCCTGAAACTTTGAAGAAAGATGAGGATCACTGTAAGTACGAGAATAGCGGCTATATACAGAGTTTCATATACCTTGGCTATAGCTTGCCTGACAAAAATGGTGGTGTCATACGGGATGGTATATTTCAGGCCTGCCGGAAAGGTCTTGCTCATGTCCGCCATGGCCTCATAAACGCTGTCTGCCACAGCGATGGCATTGGCATCAGGCAGGGAGAACATTACGAGAAAAGCTGAATGATGGCCGGTAGCCCAGGCAAAATTGCTGAAGCTCTGCTGGCTCAGCTCCACCTTCGCTATATCGCGCAGGCGCACAATCTGTGAAGGTGGCCCCGCAACCGTCTTGATAATGATATTCTCAAACTCGCTTTCACTCGACAGCCGGCCAAGGGCCGTTATGGTGAGCTGAAAGGGCTGATTCTGGGGGACCGGCGGCACGCCTAACTGGCCAGCCGCAACCTCGGCGTTCTGGCCTTGTATGGCTTTAACAACATCGGATGTGTTAAGACCGAAGGTCTGCAGCCTCTTTGGGTCAAGCCATACCCTCATGCTGTAAGGGCCGGCGCCGAAGACCTTTACCTGGCCCATACCGGGCAGCCTCGCAAGGGGGTTTTGCAGGTTTATTACTCCATAATTGGACAAATATATCTCATCAAAACGGTCGTCATCGGAGTAAAGACTAACGACAAGCAGGATATTGGGAGAGACTTTCCTGACCGTGACTCCCTGCTGCGTGGCGCCCGACGGTAGCTGTGCCAGAGAGCCGTTTACAAGGTTTTGCACCTGCGCCAGCGACGCATTCTGGTCTGTCCCGATGTCGAAGGTGATGGTCAGGGTATAGGACCCATCGCTGCCGCTGGTGGAAGACATATAGATGGCACCTTCCACGCCATTGACGGCTTGTTCAATCGGTGTCGCAATAGTGTTCGCTATAACTTCGGCACTAGCACCCGGATAGCGGGTGGTAACCTGGATCGTAGGAGGAACGATCTGGGGCCACTGGGCAACCGGTAAGCGGTTGATGAAGATGATCCCGATAAGCATAGTGATTATCGCTATAACGTTTGCAAAGATCGGTCGCTCTATAAAAAATTTTGATATCACCGGTTATCCTTTACCTTGAGACCATTGAGTGAAACCACATTCACTCTTCATCTGTCATTCCGGCTTGTCCGGAATCTTTCTTCAGAAGGATTCTCGACGCGCTCCGCTTGCGGGAATGACAAATTTAAACGCTTTAGAGCCTGCAATTAGTTCTTCTCCTGTACTGGGGTGATCGGGCTTCCCGGACGAGCCTTCAATAACGCGCTGACAATGATCCTTTCATTGCCGGCAAGCCCTTCTTCAACTACCCGCAGATTACCTTCCAATGGACCAATCTTAACGCTGCGGCGTTCGACTACATTTTGTGAGTTGACGACAAGTACATAGGAGCCCTGCTGGTCGCTGCCGGCTGCCGTAGATGGTATGAGCATTGCAACCCTTGTTTCGAGCGGCACGCGTACACGGGCATATAAACCAGGCATTATATTGGCCGCGGGGTTTGAGAAGACACCCCTCAGCTGGAGCGTACCGGTAGATGTGGAGACGTTCGTAGCGGCAAAATCAATATAACCACGATGAGGGTAGCCTTCTTCACTGACCAGACCCATTAAAACAGGCCATTTCAGGGCAACACCACTTCCCGGTATCACGCGCGCAGTTTTCATCAGCCGGGCCAGATCCGCATCACCAACGGTGAAATACACATAGATAGGGTCAATCTGAATTATTTGTGCAAGGTTGGTATTTGACGATGAAGAACCCACGAGGTTGCCGGGATCCTGAAGTCTTCGATCGATCCTGCCGTCAAAAGGGGCAGTGACCCGCGTATATCCCAGATTAAGCCTCGCTACTTCCTCGTTCGCGAGTGCCGTCTTCAGGTTGGCTTCGGCTGAATCGCGTTGGAATCGCCAGTTGTCTACGTCGGATTGCGAAGCAGCCTTGTCAGGCAAAAGATTCGAGTAGCGTGTGAATTGACTTTGTGCATATTGGAGCTGGGCTTTTTGTGCCAGTACCTGCCCCTCTGCCTGGTGCAGATTGTCTATGTACGTATTCTCCTGAATGAGAAAAAGCAACTGTCCTTTCTTTACCATTTGCCCGTCCTGGAAGAACACTTTGTCAAGATATCCTGCGACTCTTGCCACAAGTTGTACGGTATTGACGGCCTGCGTATTGCCTGTCAGTTCGAGATAATAGGTGACGTTACGCTGCAGCGGTTGAGTGACGGATACTCTCGGGGGTGGAGGCGAAGAGTGAGTTTCCTTCCTCTCGCAGCCGGCAAGGCAAAAAAGACAAGCCAGGGAAACCGCTGCGGCTGTGATCCCTTTAATTATGAAATGTAAGTATTTCCTGTATGCCATTCATCTGCCCTCACGCTTATACCGTTCTTCTGATTTCATACTGAATGATAAAGTCCTTTTACCAATCCGGTGCCCTGATCGAAGAGCTGGGTTTTTCCGTAAGTGGTGGATTGTACGATGCAGGGGCTAACAATCTGCCCCAATCGGTACGTTTTGCCATCTCCTCCCTAATTCCCTCTGGTACGAGATCTCTTCCTTCCCGGCTTTCCCAAGCGCCGCCGAGGGCCCTATAGACTCCAACCAAACTGGTGGAGATATTGCCGAGAGTACTGGCGAGATTGTCCTGTTCATTCAAGAGAGACTGCTGGGCCAGAAGCACTGCGGTAAAGTCCTTTACGCCTTCACGGTATTGCTTTACCGCAAGATCGAGAGCGCTCTTTGCGGACTCGGCGCTCCTCGCAAGGTCATCGGCCCGCTCCTGGGCCCTGAGGAACGCAGACAGATTGTCCTCGACATCCTGCTGGGCCGAGAGGACGGTGTTTTGATACGCAATGAGCAACTCTTGTAACCTGGCGTCCTGGACACGGACATTGTTCGTGATCTGGCCATAATTGAGAATATTCCACTGGAAAGAGGGTCCCGCCAAAATCGTTCTGCTTCTCCATTTGAACATGTCGCTGAGTTCGGATTTCCCGGCGCTGGTCGAAAGAAAACTGAAGTCTCCTGAGAGAGAGAAGGCGGGATAGAGCTCCGCTTTGGCCACGCCGATCTGGGCACTTTGTGCTATCGCCTGATACTCTGCGCTCCGAATGTCCGGCCGCCGTCGCAGGAGATCGGCGGGAATTCCCACGACAATTTCAGTCGGAGAGACTGGTATATCCGAAGGACCTTCAAGCATTTCTGCCAGGTCCTTCGGCGCCATACCCAGCAGTACGCATAACGCGTTTTCTTGTTGCCTCTGCTGGGCTTTGAGTGAAGGAATGGAAGCCATGGTATTGTTAAGTTGAGTTCTGGCCTGCTCCACATCCAGCAGCGATGCGGTGCCGTAGCGGTACCTTGCCTCAGCAATCTTCAGGCTTTCTTTCTGGGTCTCCACATTTTGAAGGGCGATGGCGATTCGTTTTTCGAGGGTCCTGATATTTATATATGAATTGGCTACATCAGCCGTGAGGCTCACAAGGGCGTTATCGTAATCAGCGGCTGTTGCAAGCCAGCTGGCACTTGCCGACTCAATCGCCCGCCTGAACTTCCCCCAGAAGTCGATCTCCCAGCTCGCATTCGCACCTATTTGAGACAGGTAATACTGAAACGGCGGAATTGCCTGGGCTGACTGTTCGCTCAACCTGGTGTAGTTGAGCGAACCCGCGGCCTGTTGTGTCTGGGGATAAAAGTTGCCGGCAGCAATACCTAGTTGGGCTCTCGCTTCGATCACTCTCACTCCGGCAATCTTCAGGGACAGGTTTTCGTCGTAGGCCTGGTCAACCAGTCTGTTCAGGACCGGATCATTGAATGTCTGCCACCAGTTGCGATAGTCTCTGGTCTCGCTGTTAACCCTCTTATCTCCTGACTCGATCCATGTCGACTCTATCGGCGCTTCGGGCCGCTGAAAGTCAGGGCCAACCGTACAGCCGGATATTATCAAACTGAAGACCGCTGCAATACCATAACAGAATGGTTTGATCATGGGGCGAAGGAGCATAGACATCAGCCTCCCCAATTGCGTCTGAAATTCAGAAATTAATTACGCAAGAGAAATAGTTTGTATCATGATCTGCAAAAGAGTCAAGAGGCCTCCCGCCATCAGGCGATGTTCACTTCCGGATGGTCGGGACTCCGTTCGAAATACACCTGGTGCTTGTTGGCAGGTGTTATATTTTGGCCAGATCGAATGCGAGCTTTATAGCCGCCCCGATCAGCGCGGCTTCTTCTTTGCTCATCTCGCCCAGGCTTCCGCGTCTTTCCGTCATTCTCCGGAAGCGCGTGAAGTCCGTCGGCAGTGCCTCAATGTCTATCAAGTGCGCGATCCCCCGAATAATCTCGCCTATCCTTTCCGGAGATTTTGTGGCCCCTTCCAGTTTAGCGAAATATTGAACCTTGATTGTCGCCCTTGTGACACTGTATTCAACGTCCTTCACGCGATGAAGGGCGAGGATTGCGTAATCGCCGAGGGCTTGCCAGAATAATTCGTCGTATCCCTGCCAATCGGGCAACGAGAAGCGCAATAACGCGGGCCTTTTCCTTCCTATCTGCGGGACGCATTTTTCAAGGGTGACAACGAAATCCCGAACCTTGTTCCTGTCTATCTGATCAAGCATCTCATAGAGCCTGCGCCGCTGTTGTCTCCGAAGGAGTTTCTCGACCTGCTCCAAAACGCTGCCCTGCCCGGGGTGCGCGCCTAAGGTATCGAGAACATTGTTCATTAAGGTATCCATACCATTCCTCCTCGGATGATTACCGACTTCATCGAGCATGCATGCCCGCCACGCGCGTCGAGCTCCCTGACCCCGCCAGAGCCGTCCGATAGCACATTGTAGCTGCCGCCCGCCTTAACTAGATGATAATTGACACTTCCATATGAGTCAAGGCCGGCCTTGAACTGTTCACCATCTCCTCACTGAGCGGGCATTTACACCTGTGCCTTACGGAAGATCATCTCGTCTACGGCCTCCCGGATATGATCATACCCTTCTTCCCTATGAGGGATGACGCAGTGCGAACAGTCCTTGATTCCCCTGCTCATGATGAAATCTCCTCCGCAGTCGAGCAAATAAAGGGGACACCAGCAGAAGAGACACGATTTCCATTCCTGAAGATCGTGGCAAGGATAGAAACTACAGTCTCGATGAACGAAATACTTATAATTCATTTCGTTGATTCCTCCCTCGGGAATGTTGTGGTTGATCTGGATAGGTCTTCCGGCTTAGGGCGATATAAGCTCGTCTACTTGCCCGCCTTCCCATCACGATATAGCTCGTGACAGTGGCCTTCGGTTGGCTTTCGTTCCCTTCACGGCTGCGGGGCAGCGGAGGAATTGCACCTCTCTTCCCTGACTTCCGTAAATCATGAATATCTGTTGTTAACGCCTGGTGCCCTCTTTGATCACCTCCTGAAGAATAGTTCAGGCCTCAATCATCACGTATGTATTTATAGCAGATGTTCTTACGCTTTTCAAGGTCCCGTCCCTGCAAAACTTGGTATGGCCACGGACTATCATAACGCCCGGCTGACGTAAGCAATGGGTATGGACGCTTCGCAAGGATGATTCGGTCTCCATTTTCTGTCTGCCTTCTCTCCTCTGCCTACTGATAAGATTTCAGCGAACGCCAAATTGAAAAACGAAGAGGATCTGATACCATGTACTTGAGATAGTGTATGGCCCTTGCTTGCAAGAATGTTTGAAGGTAGGAACCAAGGGCCTTGTCTCCAGGACATCTCAAGGGTTGACCCACATGCCTCATCGTGAAATGCGTCGTCTTCTTGAGATAATGTTAGGAACCGGCGGAAATATGCTTTCTGAAGCATGAGGATGGAGAGGATGAAACGTGATCTTCTCTTTAAACCTTCCGACATTCCAATCGTGGAAGGTAGAGTATATCATCTGGACCTGAAACCTGACGAACTGGCCAAGCATATTCTCATTGTGGGAGATCCTGAACGGGTCCCTCTTATTGTAGAAGAATGTTTCAGCGGGAGAGAAATCGACAGACTCCATAGGGGGCTCAGGACAATAACAGGGATAGTCCGGGACACGGGCCAGAGGGTCTCGATCATAACATCAGGGATGGGAACACCTTCTCTTGAGGTTGTACTGAATGAGATCGTGGCGCTCAATGAGATGGATTTTCGTGAAGGGATGCGAAAATCTTCCTACGATATGCTAACCGTAGTGAGGGTAGGCACCTCGGGGAGCATTCAGTCGGATATTGAACTGGGCACGCTTATTATCACCGAGTATGCTGTCGGATTGGAGAATACCGGATTCTTTTACGATGTCTCCTCTTCAGAGCAGACCTTAGAAATCCTCGAAGGCAGGATCAGATCTGCCCTTGACGGTGCCATTCCTTTCCACTCGCGTTTCAAAGGGAAGATCCACCCCTATGCCTCAAGGGCTCATCAGGATGTCACAGGAGCATTGGAACGTGAAGCCGTGAACTTTGGGGCAAAATTCAAGCGGGGGGTAACCGTAACCAATTCTGGTTTTTTTGCAAACCAGGGGAGAACGGTATCGAGGATCCCTCTGACAGTCCCCGAAATAGACGGCATTCTTTCGTTAGTTGACACCGGTATAAAAGGATTGAGGATAGAAAATATGGAGATGGAGGCAAACTTTCTCCTTTATTTCATGGGTGCTCTGGGCTACAGGGCAGGTGTCGTATGCGTTGCAATCGATAACCGTCGCGAGGACAGGTTCATCGACCATTATGAACAGCATATCATGAACGCTTCGAAGGTGGCATTGCGCGCACTAGCAGCATTCCCATAAATCTCCCGGGGCAGCGCAGAGGACAGTTTAAGGGCAGGCATCATGCGAGAACAAAAAAATCATTCTCCCGGCATGAGAGGGAATGGTCGGCCCGCATCTCCCCGTGACAGGTCAGAGGACCGGCCTGAACCTTGCTCCTCTTCTTCTTTCTCTTCTGTTCGTACATGAGCTTGTCGGCCTCAGCGATCAGATCGTGGATGGAATAGGAACTATCGGGATCGCATGATGCCATGCCCAGGCTCAGGGAGAGCCGGTAACCGCGGTTGTTTTCAGCATTGTGTATCTCGAGTATCCTCCGCACCCTGGAGGCATAGACATCGGGATCGTCATAGGCCGGCTCAATGAGGAGAACAACAAATTCATCGCCGCCGATACGGGCGATGATATCAGCCTTGCGGAAACTCTCCCTGAGGATATTGGCCGTCTCGATGATCGCTCCGTCTCCTTCCTGGTGACCGAAGGTATCATTGATCTTCTTGAGATCATCGAGGTCGGCGGAAAGGAGAGACATCCCTTTTTTCAGGCGGTGAGATATCTTCACCTGCTGCCCGGCCAGAGACAGGAAACCCCGCCGGTTCAAGAGCCCTGTGAGTTCATCGGTGACTGAAAGACTGTGGAGTCTCTTCTCCGTCATCTTAAGCTGACTGATATCCTTTGATATGACAGAGACAGCCTCTATCTCGCCGCCCTGTCCCATGATAGGGCTCAGGGTCCGAAGAAAATATCTTCCGTCCCTGAGACTCCTGTGCACATGGTGAGCGGATTTGCCGGTCCGAACAACCTCGTTGACCTTGCAGACGAAATACCGCGTCTCAGACAGAGAATGGAACCTGCTGTATTGCAGGCCTGCTACCTCTTCTCCCGACAGACCCAACCTCTCCTGATGTCTTCTGTTCATGTAGAGATATTTGCACTCTCTGTCCACGAGATATATTGCATCATCACTCGACTCAACAAGCAGGCGATAGAGGGCGTCTCTCCGCTCTGACTCCCCTGATTTTGCTGAGGAAGTCTGTGGCATGTACTGGACGGTTTCTGCCGATACCCCTTCCGGTTGTTTTCTTGTCTTGGGTTTGTTGTTCATTTTTGCAGTTATCTCCTCCTCTTATGCTTTTTAAAGCAAAGAATATGCCAAGTTAAAGGATTCGCCGGGAAATAAGGCAAAGGCATTATAACCTGCTGATATTTAATACTATTTAATTAAAACAGGAAGTTTACAGCAAGATACTGCTCATCTTTAATTGCGAATGGTGATGCCTCAAGCAATAGCCAAATAATTGACAGCAAGTGAGGGATTTCTCATTTCAGGTACTCCTGAAAGAGCCAGGTCGAAAGATATCGCTCTCCTGTATCAGGGAGAACCACGACGATGAGCTTGTCTTTGCTGTCAGGCCTCTTCGCGACCTCCAGCGCAGCCCACATCACCGCACCCGAGGAGATCCCTGCGAGGATACCTTCTTCCTTTGCCAATCTTTTCGAGATTTTCCCCGCATCTTCGTGGCCAACGAGCATGATCTCATCGACGAGATCCATCCTCAGGACATCAGGGACAAAGCCTGCTCCTATACCCTGTATTTTGTGCGGTCCCGGCTTTCCGCCCGAAAGCACCGGTGAATCCGCCGGCTCAACCGCTATCGCCCGGAAAGACCGCTTACGCGGCTTGATCGCCTCTGCGATTCCGCTGATCGTGCCTCCGGTACCGACGCCCGCAATCAGAAGATCCGCCCTGCCTCCGGTGTCGTTCCATATCTCCTCGGCCGTTGTCTTCCTGTGTATCTCTACATTCGCCCTGTTCCTGAACTGCTGGGGGATAAAGCTTTTCGAATATTCCCTTGCAATCTCTTCAGCCCTGTCCACGGCACCTTTCATCCCCCTTGCTCCCTCGGTGAGAATGATCTCTGCCCCAAAGATCCTGAGGAGCGCCCTCCGTTCGAGACTCATAGTGTCCGGCATCGTCAATATGAGTCGGTAACCACGGGCAGCGCAGGTAAAGGCGAGGGCTATGCCGGTATTACCGCTTGTCGGCTCGATGATCACTGTCTCCCTATCAATCATCCCATCCCTCTCGGCAGCGTCAATCATCGCGACACCGAGCCTGTCCTTGACGCTCGAAAGGGGATTGAAAGACTCAAGCTTTGCCACGATTTCACATGGCAATCCTTTCGTAAGCTTGTTGATCCTTACCAGGGGGGTGCCGCCGATCGTCTTTGTTATGTCCTCAAAAATTCTTGTCATACTATCCTCCTCCCGCTGATTCTCGCGCAAACACATGCCTTGCCCCGGCCTTCATACAGCTTTTTTCATAAGCCCCTCGATGATGGTATAGCCGCCGCAGGGCGGAACATCAAGCCCTTCCCTGAAATCACAGCCATCAACGAGGAAATCACATTTCGTGCAGACGGTCTCTCGAATCTCACGGTCACAAGAAA